>NZ_BAABAU010000006.1 GCF_039537585.1 Frondihabitans peucedani | reverse complement strand
GGAGCAGCAGGCAAGGGGGGTACCGGAATCCGATGGGGGGTGTGTCATCCAGTGGACGCCACAACCGCCGAGAAGAGAGCGGTTGCCCTCCTTCTCACAGGAGCGCCATGACCATCGTTGCCGAACCCGTCCTGACCGTCGTCCGCCCGCGGACCCTCACTCCGAGCCCCGCCCCGACTCCCCTCGCAGCCCCCGCCCGCACCTCGGCGCGGACGCCCGCCGAAGCAGCCCGGCAGCGTCGCACCGTCTCGACCCTCGAGAGCGCGCGCGCCGCCGACCCCGAGACCGCGCGCCGAGCCCGCAACGCCGTCGTCGAGGACCACCTCGACGTGGCGGAAGCGCTGGCCCTCCGCTACGGCGCACGCCGCCGCGACCTCGCCGACATCCGGCAGGTGGCCTGCCTCGGCCTGGTGAAGGCCGCCGAGCGCTTCGACGTCGATCGAGGCCAGGACTTCGTCGCCTTCGCCGTCGCCACGGTCCGCGGCGAGATCAAACGGCACCTCCGCGATCACGGCTGGCTGGTCCGACCGCCTCGGAACCTGCAGGAGATCCGCGCCGCCGCCGCGCACGCCGAGGACGACCTCCGCGACTCGGGGCACTCCCGCCCGAGCGTCGACGAGCTCGCCGCGGTCGTCGGCTGCAGCGTCGACGACCTCCGCGAGGCGCAGCGCGTCCAGGACGACAGCCGCGTGCTCTCGCTGGACATGCCCGTGTCGGGCTCCGAGGGCGTGCCGTTCGGCCAGCTCCTGGGCTACGACGAGGGCGGCTTCGAGCGCGTGGACCGCACCAGCGACCTCGCCCCGGCCCTCCGGGGCCTGGCGCCGCGCGACCTCGAGGTCTTGCGCCTCCGCTACGCCGAGGAGCTCAGCCAGCAGGAGATCGGGCGCAGGATCGGGGTCACGCAGATGCAGGTGTCTCGAATCCTCGCGCGGCTGCTCCGGGAGCTGCGCTGCGCGTTCGGCCAGGCGCCGGCTGCGGCAGCTCTCGAGTGTCGACCAGGGCCCGAGCCACGTCTGTCAGCTTGATGTTGCCCTGCTGGGAGTGCCGCCGGAGCACCTCGAAGGAGCGGTGCTGGTCGAGCCCGTGCCGCTCCATCAGGATGCCCTGCGCCTGACCGACGACGGTGCGGCTCTCGATGGCCGCGTCGAAGTCGACGGCTGCGCGCAGGTCGTAGAGGGCCACCGACATGTGGCGCACCAGCGTGTCGAGGGCGTCGAGGTCGAGGCGCCTGGCGGTCGGCGAGAAGTCGTTGCGGTGCTCCGACAGGACGGTGAGCAGGCCGACGGAGTGGCGTCTCGCGTCGAGGCGCACCGTCATCGCACTGCCGTACCCGAGCGCCAGGATCGAGCGCGACCAGGCCGGGTAGAGCGTGTCGGTGGCGGTGTCGGCCACGACGATGCGGTCGGGATCGCGACGCGAGGCGCCCGGGGCTCGGTGCAGCATGCGGAGGTCGTCGGCGTTCTCTGCCTGCGCGCTGGTGGCGGCGACGCGGGCCTCCCCCGGGATCGACGCGCGGTGGAAGCGGATCACGGCGTCGTCGGTGCCGAGGAGAGCACGGGCGTAGCCGGCCGCGCGGATGACCGTCTGTCGGAGGTCGGGCTCCGTCTGGAGGTCTTCCGCGAGCATCGCGAAGAATCGGTCGTCGGTCATTCGTCGGTCCTCTCCGCCGGGCCGGTCGCCTGGCCGATCGGCCCTGGGGACAGCGCGGTCGCTCCCGGTTCTACTCCTCGGACGACCTCTCGTCCGGCGCTGAGCACGTCGGCGGGCTGCACCGCGAGGAGGGCGGGGTCGGGCTCGGTGCCGAAGGTGTCGCCGACCCGCAGCGACGCGTCGGTCAGGACGATGTGCGGGCCGTGCTCGGGCGGGCCCCACTCCTCGACCGGCGCCGGGCCGAAGAGCACCACGGAGGGGGTGCCGTAGGCGGAGGCGAGGTGGGCGGCCCCGGTGTCGACCGAGACGACGAGCGCGGCCTCGGCGACGACGAGGGCCATCTCGGCGAGGTCGATCGTGCCGGCGAGCACGCTCTCGTCGGGGAGGCCCGCGAGCCGGGCGGCCTCGACCGCGCGGGGGCGCTCGGCCGCGCTCCCGGTGAACACGACGCGGTGGCCGTCGGCCGCGAACCCCTGGGCGACTCGGGCGAAGCGCTCTTCGGGCCAGTGCCTCGACCCGTAGAAGGCGCCGACGTGCACGACGACGGCCCCGGGGGCGACGTTGCGGACCGCAGGGCGGTCGATCGCGATGTCGTCGCGGTCGGCCGGGATGCCGAACGAGTCGACCAGGCGGGCCCAGCGGTGGCGCTCCAGGACGCCGTCCTCCCACTCGGGGCCGTCCCAGCCCGAGGCGCGGTGCCCGATGCGGTGCGGCGCGTCGAGGAGGTCGAGCACTCCGCGGCTCTCAGGGCCGTTGCCGTGCAGGTTGACGACCGTGTCGAAGCGGCCGGCCCGGGCGGGCTCGGCGAGCGGGTGGTCGAGCCCGGGGGTGGGGTGCAGCACGTCGGCGCCGGTCAGCTCGGCGATCGGCTCGAGCCAGCCGGGGATCGCGAGCACGAGGTCGTGGTCGGGCCGCTCGCGCTTGAGCGCGTGGATGGCCGGGACCGCGACCAGCAGGTCGCCCAGTTTGAGCGCTCGGAGCGCCAGGATCTCGGGAACGTCGCTGGGGGTGTCGGAGAGCCGTCGCATTGGGGCCATGGTGCCAGCAGCCGCCGACATCGGGCCCGGATCTGCGCTTCGGGACCCTCCGGGACCCTCGGGAGCCCTCGAGGGGTTTGAGAAGAAGCGCCTGTGGGAACAGCGCCTGTATGACCTTCTCCTCCTTCTCCGTCGCGCCGCAGGGGGTCGTCCTGTTCGATCGGGACGGCACCCTCGTGCACGACGTGCCCTACAACCGGGATCCGGCTCTCGTCGCCCCGGTGGAGGGCGCAGCCCGGGCGGTCCGGCGTGTCCGGGCCGCCGGGTTCGGAGTCGGAGTCGCGACGAACCAGGGCATGATCGGCGACGGCCGGGCGACCAGGGCCGAGGTCGACGCCGTGAACTCCCGGGTCGACGAGCTGATCGGGCCCTTCGATGCCTGGTTCGTCTGCCCGCACGGCCGCGACGAGGGCTGCGACTGCCGCAAGCCCGCGCCGGGCCTCGTGCTCCAGGCGCAGCGCTTCTTCGGCGTGGAGGCGGACCGCGTCGTCCTGATCGGCGACATCGGCTCCGACGTGACCGCCGCCGAGAGCGCAGGATCCCGCGGCATCCTCGTCCCCACCTCCGCCACCCGCGCGGCCGAGGTCGACGCCGCCTCCCTCGTCGCCCCGGATCTCGAGGCCGCCGTCGAGCGCGCGCTGGAGCTGCTCGACGCCGTCGAGGTAGCCCGGTGACCCGGATCCTGGTGGCTCGACTCGACAGCGTCGGCGACGTGCTCGTCTCAGGCCCGGCGATCCGCGCGGTGGCGGCGACCCCCGGCGCCGAGGTCGCCCTGCTCTGCTCGCCCGAGGGTGCGGCGGCCGGCCGACTCCTGCCTGGCGTCGATCGCGTGCTGACCTGGTCGGCACCGTGGATCGTCGATCCTGCGCCTGCCGCGACGCCCGAGCACGTCGAGAGCCTGGCCGGCCTGCTCCGCGAGTGGGCGCCCGACGAGGCCGTGATCCTGAGCTCGTTCCACCAGTCGCCGCTGCCGCTGGCGCTGCTCCTCCGGCTGGCCGGGGTCTCGCGCATCACCGGCGCGTCGACCGACTACGCCGGGAGCCTCCTCGACGTCCGGCTACGGCCCGGCGAGGACCTCGTCGAGGACCAGCCGGAGCCCGAGCGGCAGCTCGCGATCGCCCGTGCCGCCGGCCACGTGCTGCCCGCGGGCGACGACGGACGCCTCGCCGTGCTCGCCGAGGAGCTGCCCGCGGACGTCCAGGCGCTGCTGCCGGAGCGCTTCGTGGTGCTGCACCCCGGTGCGCAGGTCGAGGCCCGCACCTGGCCCGCCGAGCGCGCCCGATCCTGCGTCCCCGCTCTCGCTCGCGCCGGCTTCGACGTCGTCGTGACGGGCGGTCCGTCCGAGACCGGCCTCACCGCGAGCGTCGCCGGAGTCGACGGCGTCGACCTCGGCGGGCGGCTCTCGCTGGGCCAGCTGGCCACCGTGCTCGCGCAGTCGGAGGCCGTCGTCGTGGGCAACACCGGGCCCGCCCACCTCGCCGCCGCCGTCGGAGCGCCCGTCGTCAGCCTCTTCTCGCCCGTGGTGCCCGCGATCCGCTGGGCGCCCTACCGGACGCCGACGATCCTGCTCGGCGACCAGGGGGCCGCCTGCCGCGGCAGCCGCGCCCGGGACTGCCCGATCGCGGGTCACCCCTGCCTCGCCGGCGTGACCGAGCACGACGTCGTCCGCGCCGTCGTCGACCTGGCCGGCCGGCCGTCCCTGATCCACGAAGAAGGAGTCGCCTCGTGAGGATCCTGCTCTGGCACGTGCACGGCGGCTGGACGGACGCGTTCGTCCGCGGCGAGCACGAGTACCTGCTGCCCACCACCCCCGAGGGCGGCCCCTGGGGGCTCGGCCGCGGCGGTCGCGACTGGCCGGAGTCGGTGCGGGAGATCGCGCCGGAGGACCTCCGCGACGCCGGGGTCGACCTCGTCGTCCTGCAGCGGACCGAGGACCTCGAGAAGGCCGAGGAGCTGCTCGGCCGCCGCCTCGGCCGCGACGTCCCCGCCGTCTTCGTCGAGCACAACACCCCGCGGCGCGACGTCCCGAACTCGGTGCACCCCCTGTCTGAGCGCGACGACATCCTGGTCGCCCACGTCACGCCCTTCAACTCGCTGTTCTGGGACTGCGGCCGCGCACCGACCACCGTCATCGAGCACGGCGTCGTCGACCCGGGCGAGCTCTACACCGGCGAGCTGCCGCGCTTCGGCGTCGTCGTCAACGACCCGGTGCGCCGCTGGCGCGTGACCGGATCCGACCTCCTGCCGGCGTTCGCCGACGCGGCGCCGATCGACGTCTACGGCATGAACGCCGACGGACTCGGGGAGGCCCTCGGGCTCGGCGAGGACCGCCTGGCGGTCGAAGGCGACCTGCCGACGAGGAGGCTGCACGAGAGCCTCGCCCGACGCCGCGTCTACCTGCACCCGATCCGCTGGACATCGCTCGGCCTCTCGCTCATCGAGGCCATGCACCTCGGGATGCCCGTGATCGCCCTGGCCACCACCGAGGCGTTCCACGCCGTGCCGCCCGGGGCGGGTGCCGTGTCGACCGACCTGGGAGTGCTGGCGTCGACCGCGCGCCGGCTGGTGCACGACCCCGACGAGGCGAGAGCGGCAGGCAGGATCGCGAGGGCCCACGCGCTCCGCCGGTACGGCCTGAGCCGCTTCCTGGCCGACTGGGACGCGGTCCTCGCGAACGTCGTCGGGGGCGCCACCGCCGCCGAGGCCGCCGAGGGGGCGGGGCTCGCCCGGAGCATCCGGCACGACCCGGAAGAGAACCACCCGACACCGTACGAGAGGACGACGGCATCATGAGGATCGCGATGGTCTCGGAGCACGCCAGCCCGCTGGCGACGCTCGGCGGAGTAGACGCAGGCGGGCAGAACGTCCACGTGGCGCAGCTGTCGGCCGCCCTCGTCCGCCGCGGGCACGACGTCGTCGTGTACACGCGGCGCGACGACCCGGAGCTGCCGGAGAGCGTCGTCATGCCGTCCGGCGTCGAGGTCGTCCACCTCGACGCGGGCCCGGCGGAGACGATCCCGAAGGACGACCTGCTCCCCTTCATGCCGGCCCTCGCCGACGGCCTCGAGCGCGCCTTCCTCGCCGACCGCCCGGACGTCGTCCACGCCCACTTCTGGATGTCGGGCCTCGCCGCTGCCGACGCGGTCTCGCGGCCCTCGCTCAAGGCGCGCGGCGGGCGGTCGCCGATCCCGCACGTCCAGACATTCCACGCCCTCGGGCAGGTGAAGCGCCGCCACCAGGGCGCGCAGGACACGAGCCCCGGCGAGCGCGAGTACCTCGAGCCGTCGGTCGGCAGGTCGTCGGACCTCGTCATCGCCACCTGCTCCGACGAGGTGTTCGAGCTCCGCAGCATGGGCGTCGACGCCGACAAGATCGCCATCGCGCCCTGCGGCGTCGACACCGCGGTGTTCCAGCCGGACGGCCCCGTCGAGGAGCGCGCCCGCCCGCACCGCATCGCGACGATCGGCAGGCTCGTGCCTCGCAAGGGCCACGGGCTCGCCATCTCCGCGCTGGCGCAGCTCGTCGAGGAGGGCCGCGACGTCGAGCTCCTCGTCGTCGGCGGTCCCGCCGCCGACCACCTCGAGGACGATGAGACCGCCAGGACCCTCCTCGCCCTCGCGGACGAGCTGGGCGTCGCCGACCGCGTGCACCTCCGGGGCCGCCTCGACCAGCAGGAGCTCCCCCGCGTCCTCCGCTCCCTGGACGCCGTCATCTGCGCCCCCTGGTACGAGCCGTTCGGGATCGTGCCGCTCGAGGCGATGGCCTGCGCCGTCCCCGTGGTCGCGGCCACCGTCGGCGGGCTCATCGACACCGTCGTCGACGGGGTGACCGGTCGGAGCGTGCCGCCTCGGGACCCGGAGGCGATCGCCTCGGCCGTGGCGGGCATCCTGGACTCCCCCGACACCGGTGCGGCGTTCGGCCGCGCCGGCGCATCGCGGGCCCGCTCGCGCTACTCCTGGGACCGCATCGCCTCGCGGACCGCCTCTCTCTACACGAACGCGGTGAGCGCCAGTCAGGGCGCTCCCACCCGAGCCAAGGGATCGGTCCGATGACGATCACGCAGACCGCCGCCGGCACCAGGACGACGACGCAGGCCGCGACGGAGCCCTCGACCGGCACCATCAGCGAGCACATCGCGTCGCTCGGCGCGGTGCTCCAGGCCCTCGACGCGCAGGCCGGCCGCCTCCGCTCCTGGGCGGAGACGCTGGCCGACCGCCTCTCGGCCGGCCACCGCCTGCTCGCCGCGGGCAACGGGGGCTCCGCCGCCGAGGCGCAACACCTCACCAGCGAGTTCGTCGGACGCTTCCAGGCCGATCGCCCTGCCTTCTCGGCCGTCGCCCTCCACTCGGAGACGAGCGCCGTGACCGCGATCGGCAACGACTACGGCTTCGACCAGGTCTTCGCGCGGCAGGTCCTGGCACACGGGCGGGCGGGTGACGTCCTGCTGCTCCTATCGACCTCCGGCGCCAGCGGAAACCTCCTCGAGGCGGCGAAGGCCGCGTCCTCGATCGGCATGACGACCTGGGCGCTGACCGGCCCGACGCCGAACCCGCTCGCCTCCCTGGTCGACGACGTCATCGCCCTGCCGGGCGCGTCGTCGAACGTGCAGGAGGGCCAGCTGGTCGCCGTGCACTCGCTCTGCCTGGTGTTCGACGAGGAGATCGAGCGGCGCTGCATCGAGGGCCCCGACCGGCGTGCTCCCGGGCACGCGGGCTCCTCCGCCACCTCCCCCGAGGCCTCGGGCGGCGCCCTGTGATCGCCGTCGTCGGAGACGTGCTGCTCGACGTCGACCTGTCCGGCAGCGCGACGCGGCTCAGCCCGGACGCGCCCGTCCCCGTCGTCGACGTCGAGGGGCGGTCGGTCCGGCCGGGAGGCGCCGGACTCGTGGCCGCGTTCCTCGCGATGGACGGCGAGGAGGTCACCCTCGTGACCGCTCTCGCCGACGACGACCCCGCAGCCGAGCTCCGCGCCACCCTCGGCCCCCTGGCCGTCGTCGCAGGGCGCCTCAACCAGGGCACCCCGGTGAAGACGCGGGTGCGCGCCGGGTCGCACGCCGTGGTCCGGGTGGACGAGAACTGCGGCACTCCGTCGCGGCCGAGCGTCACGCCCGAGATGCTGGCCGCGATCCTGCGCGCCGACGCCGTCATCGTGGCCGACTACGGCCGCGGCCTTCTGCGCAACGAGGCCCTCCGCGAGACCCTGGCTGCGAAGGCCGTCGAGTCGCCGGTGATCTGGGACCCTCACCCCCGCGGCGAGACCCCGGTCGACGGCTGCTGGATGGTCACCCCGAACGACTCGGAGGCACAGCGCTTCGCCGGCTCCGCCGAGGGGGCCGCCGCCACGCTCCGGACGCTCTGGAACGCCCGCAGCGTCGCCGTCACCCAGGGCTCGCGGGGCGCCGTCCTCGCGACCGGCGACGGCGTCGAGAAGCAGCTGGCCGTCACCGCCGTCGAGGCAGCCGACCCGTGCGGCGCCGGCGACCGCCTCGCCGCCTCCGTCGCGATCGCGTTCGCCGCTGGCGCCGACGCGGCGGCCGCTCTCGAGCGGGGCACGCAGGATGCCGCGACCTTCCTGGCCGCGGGAGGCGTCGGCTCGCTCCCCTGGTCGTCGCTCGTCGACGGCTCCGAGCCGGCCCGGCCTCCCGTGCCGCTCCGGATCCCGGACGCGTTCGCGGTGGCCGAGGCCGTCCGGGCGCGCGGCGGCCGCGTGGTCGCCACCGGCGGCTGCTTCGACCTCCTGCACGCCGGCCACGCCAAGACGCTCGCCGCCGCGCGCGAGCTCGGCGACTGCCTGATCGTCGTGGTCAACTCCGACGAGTCGGTCACCCGGCTCAAGGGGCCGGAGCGACCGATCATGCGCGAGGAGGACCGCGTCGACCTCCTCGGCGCCCTCGAGTGCGTCGACGGGGTCGCCGTCTTCGGGGAAGACACCCCGCACGCCATCCTCGACCGGATCCGCCCCGACGTCTGGGTGAAGGGCGGCGACTACGACGCCGCCTCCCTCCCCGAGGCGTCCCTCGTCGCGTCCTGGGGCGGACGCACCGTGACCGTCCCGTTCCATCCCGGACGATCCACCACCCACCTGGCCTCGGCTCTCGCCAAGGTCGGTTGACCACCGAAAGGAAACCCATGACCGACTCTCCAGCAGAGCGCACCCCGACCTCCCCCGGTCGCGTGCTCATCACCGGAGGCGCCTCCGGCCTCGGACGCGCGATCGCGATCGCGGTCACCGAGGCGGGCGGCCGAGCGATCGTCCTCGACCTCGACGTGTCGTCGCTCGGATCGGACGACGCCTACCAGGTCGACGTGAGCGACTCGGGCGCCGTCGACCGCGCGGTGGCGGCGGCGGCAGAGGCCGCAGGCGGGCTCGACGCGGTCGTGACCGCCGCCGGCATCGACAAGCCGGCACCGCTCGACGGCCTGACCACCGACCAGTGGGAGCACATCGTCGGCGTCAACCTCTTCGGCACCGTGTCGACGGTCCGCGCCGCGCTCCCGCACCTCAAGGAGTCGCACGGCAAGGTCGTCACCGTCGCCTCGTCGCTCGGCATCAAGGCCGTCGGCGACGCCACGGCCTACTGCGCGTCGAAGTTCGGCGTCGTCGGCTTCACCCGCTCGCTCGCGGCCGAGCTGAAGGGCGTCGTCCGCGTGACGACCCTCATCCCCTCGGGCATGAAGACCCGCTTCTTCGACGAGCGCGACGAGCAGTACAAGCCGAAGGACGACTCCCGACTGCAGGATCCGGCCGACGTCGCCCGCGCCGTCGTCTTCGCCCTGACCATGCCGCCGACCAGCGAGATCCGCGAGCTCGTCGTGACGCACCCCGAAGAGGACTCCTGGCCCTGATCGGCACTCCGCCCGGAGGGGCCGGCGTGGTCAGCTCAGGCTGACGGCGCCGGCCCCGCTGCGTCGGCCCGGCCCAGCAGCTCGCGCGTGTTCGCCAGCACCTCGTCGACCGTCACGTCGGCGACGACCGAGTCGTCGTGCTGGCAGCGCTCGGCGGTCCAGCCGACCTGGCTGATGTCGACGCCGCAGACCGGGCAGGTGGTGCGGTGCGCGATCGCCACGCGGTGGTCGGTGCGGCCGAGCGGGGCGGCATTGATGACGTTGCCGTACCAGAACACCGAGCTGGTGCGGGCGCCGACGGCCTCGGCGAGGTGGCGCGGGCCGGAGTCGTTGCCGATGACCACGTCGGCGCTCTCGAGGACGCCGAGCAGGACGGTCAGACCCACCTCGCCCGCGAGCGCGACGATCGCCTCCGGGTCGGCCACGCGGGATCCTGCGATCCGCTCCCGGGCTTGCTCGACGATCCGCTCGGCGTCGGCGCGATCCTCCTCGCCGCCGACCACGGCCACGCGGCACCCGTCGGCCGCGAGTGCCGCCACGGTCTCGGCGAACCTCGACGCGGGCCAGCGGCGCCTGGGGTCGGAGGCTCCGGGGTGGACGACGACGAGCGGCGAGCCGTCGCCGGCTGCGGGAAGGACGGACAGCGCTGCGGCCCGCTCGTCGTCGGACGGCGACAGGAGCGGCCCGCCCGAGGCCGCGACGGCTCCGGCGAGCGCGACGACCTCGAGGGCGCGGAGCACCTCGTGCTGGTAGTAGACGTACGGCATCGAGCGCTCGAGGTCGACGGCGTCCGGGGTGCGCGTGCCGACCGTGTGGCGGGCGCCGAGCCGGAGGAGGAACGGGTTCGAGTTCCGGCCGCCGCCGTGGACCTGCACGGCGAGGTCGTACCCGCGGGCCCGCTGCCCGGCGAAGAACCGCTCGACGGTGTCGTCGTCGGCGGGCTCGGCGGTCGGGCTCCCGACGCCGGGGACGGCGGGCAGGTCGACGACGTCGTCGACCAGGCCGCGGCCGGCGAGCAGGGCGCGGTGCGACGGCGAGCCGAGGAGCGTGACCTCGGCGTCCGGGTACGCGGCGCGGAGGGCTGCGATCGCGGGGAGCGCGAAGACGAGGTCGCCGAGGCCGCCGCCGCGGAGGACGGCGATGCGCTGCACGCCCTCGAACGGCTCGTGCGGCTCGGGGAGCCCGGGCACTCTCTGGTGGTCGATCGCGATGCTCAGCGCCATGGGCGTCCTCTCTGGTCTGCTGCTCCTCCTGTTCCCCGGGGTCGGCTCCGCCAAACCCGGATCGGCAGGTGTGAGCCTCCGGTCTCGTGGGTAGAGGGAGGTCAGGATGCCACGGGCATCGAAGGAGGATCATGACGACACTCGTCCCCCAGGCTCGGCCTGGCCACACCGGCGACACCGGTTCGATCACCATCGTCGACCCGAGGTCCGGTGAGATCGTCGGCAGTGTGGACGAGGCCGATCGCGACGAGGTCGGCTACGCGGTCGACCGGGCCCGGCAGGCGTTCCCCGGCTGGTCGGCCACGGCTCCGGCGGAGCGGGGCACGGCGCTGCACCGCCTCGCGGACGCGCTCGTGGGAGCGGCGGACGAGCTGGCGGCGCTCAACGAGCGCGAGACGGGCAAGCTCCTCGGCGACTCCCTCGGCGGAGTGATGGCCGGGGCCTCGACCCTCCGCCAGTACGCGGAGCTCGGGCCGGTCCACCGCGGCACGTCCCTCCTCGGCAATCGCGACGCTGCCGACTGGACGACCCCGGAGCCCTACGGCGTCGTCGCCGTCGTCACCCCGTGGAACGACCCGGTCGCGGTCGCCTGCGGCCTGATCGGCGCCGCCCTCGTCATGGGCAACACGGTCGTCCACAAGCCGAGCGAGCGCTGCCCGCACCTCGGGGTCCGCTTCGGCGAGCTCCTCGAGGCGGCACTGCCCTCGGGCGTGTTCCAGACCGTCTCGGGTGGCGGCCAGGTGGGCTCGCTCCTGACCGAGCAGGACGGCGTCGACGTCGTCGCGCACGTCGGCTCGTCAGTGACCGGGCGCAAGATCGCCCGGGTCGCGGCCCTGACCGGCGCCCACGTCGTCCGCGAGAACGGGGGCAACGACGCCCTCATCGTCGACGCCGACGTCGATCCTGTCTGGGCCGCCGAGCAGGCCGCTCTCGGCTCGTTCGCGAACGCGGGCCAGATCTGCACCTCGGTCGAGCGCATCTTCGTGCACCGCGACATCGCCGACGAGTTCCTCGACGCGCTCGTCGCCGAGACGAAGCGCTGGAACGACGCCGGCCGCCTCGGCCCCCTGGTCGACCGCCGCCTCCGGGACGAGGTCGACGCCCAGGTGCGCGCGGCCCTCGACGCCGGTGCGACGGCCCTCGTCGGCGGTCAGGTGCCGGACGGCGCAGGATCCTGGTACCCGGCCACCGTCCTCACCGGGTGCAGGCCCTCGATGGAGATCATGACCGAGGAGACCTTCGGACCGGTCGCTCCCGTCTCGGTGGTGGATAGCTTCGACGCTGCGATCGAGGCGGCGGTCAACGACCGCTACGGCCTCGCGGCCACGGTCCTCACCGGCTCGCTCGTCCACGCCAACCGCGCCGCGCGCGACCTCCCGGTCGGGACGGTCAAGATCAACGCCGCGTTCGGCGGGGCACCGGGCGGCGCGGCCCAGCCCCGGAAGGACAGCGGCTCCGGCTTCGGCTACGGACCCGAGCTCCTCGACGAGATGTCGCTCACGAAGGTCGTCCACCAGGGCGTGCCGGTGCTGCGGAAGGCGGTCTCGTGACGTGGTGACCAGGCTGAACCGCGACGACCTCGAGGCGATCGCCGAGCGCGCGCCCGTCGTGAGCGTCGTCGGCGACCTGCTCCTCGACGGCTGGTGGTCCGGCGCAGCTGAGCGCATCACGCGCGAGGCGCCGGTGCCGGCCGTCGACATCAGCGACCGGGTCCGCTCGGCGGGCGGCGCGGCGAACACGGCCGTGAACCTCGCGGCCCTCGGGGCGCGCGTCCGGCTGACCGGCTGGGTCGGCGACGACGTCGATGGCCGGGCCCTCGTCGCTCTCCTCGCGGATGCGGGAGTGGACACCGCCGGGGTCCTCCTGCTGCCGGGCCGGACCACGACCACGAAGACGCGCGTCGTCGTCGATGAGCAGGTGCTCATGCGCCTGGACGACGTCGGCGAGGACTCCCTCGGGAGCGACGACCTCGACGCGCTGCTCGCGGCCGCCCTCGAAGCCCGCCGCGGCGCCGCCGCCGAGGTCGTCTGCGACTACGGCGGCAGCTTCCTCGCGCACCTCCGCGAGGCTCTGGCGAGCGCCGGAGGGCGACCGCCTCTCGTCGTCGTCGACGCGCACGACCTGGCCCCGTGGCGGATCCTGCGCCCCGACCTCATCACCCCGAACGCGCGCGAGGCGGCAGCACTCGTCGGCAGTGCCGGCCCGTCGCCCGCCGGAGCGGACGAGGACCGCGTCGCCTGGGTGCAGGCGCACGCCGGAGCCCTCGCCGAGGCGAGCGGCGCCGCCGCGGTCGTGGTGACCCTCGACCGCACCGGCAGCGTGCTCCTGACCTCGACCGAGGCGGGCGCCGGTGAGGCGGGCGCCCGTGAGACGGATCCAGGCGAGCCCGGCCCCGACCGCGAGCCCGTCATTTCGCACCGCACCTGGGCACGCCCCGGCCGCGAGAGCAACGCCTCCGGTGCCGGAGACTCCTTCGTCGCGGGCCTCACCGTCGCGCGGGCCTCCGGCTTCGCCCTCGAGACCAGCCTCGACCTGGCGCAGCTCGCCGCCGACGTGGTCGTCCGGCGCTTCGGCACGTCGGTCTGCTCCACCGCCGACGTGATCGACGCCCTGCACGAGCGCGAGGACGCCGCCTGGGACCTCGACGAGCTCGTCCGCCGCCTCGACGAGGAGCGGGCGCGCGGCAAGCGCATCGTGCTGACGAACGGCTGCTTCGACGTTCTCCACCGCGGCCACACCACCTCGCTCGCCGAGGCGCGGGCCCTCGGCGACGTCCTGGTCGTCGCGGTCAACGACGACGCCTCCACCCGGCGGCTGAAGGGTCCGACGCGGCCGATCAACCCGGTCCAGGATCGCGTCGGCGTGGTGTCCGCGCTGAGCTGCGTCGACTACGTGACCGCCTTCGGCGCCGACACGGCCGTCGCCATCATCGAGCGCCTCCGCCCCGACGTGTACGCGAAGGGCGGCGACTACGTGCCCGAGATGATGGACGAGACCGAGGCGGTGCGCAGGATCGGCGGGCACGTCGCGATCCTGGACTACGTGAAGGACCACTCGACGACCCTCGTCGTCGACCGGATCCGCTCGTCCCTGGCGTCGACCTCGGCCGACGCCCAGGAGCAGGACGACGCCGCGGAGGCGCTCCCGTGACGCTCACCGGCAGCCCGTCGAGGCGCTGGTCGGGCGACTGGGGTCGCGGCCAGGAGCCCGGCCCGATCGCCGTCGACGTCCTCGTGCCGACGGCCGACCGTCCGGCCGAGCTCGCCGTCACCCTCGCCGGGCTCGCGGCGCAGGACGACCCGCGGTTCCGGGTGATCGTGAGCGACCAGTCGACCGGCGCCCCCGACTTCGACGCCCCCGCCGTCGCCTCGATGGCGCGGGTCCTGGAAGCGCAGGGCCGGCAGTTCCTCCTCGACCAGGCGAGCGCGCCGTCGGTGCTCTTCCTCGACGACGACGTCTGGCTCGAGCCCGGGCTCCTCGGCCGCATGGAGCGGGCCCTCCACGAGCTCGGCTGCGGCCTCGTCGGGTCGGCGGTGCAGGGCCTGTCGTACCTCGACGACGTCCGTCCGCACGAGCGGAGCTCGTTCGAGCCGTGGAGCACGGGCGTCGAGCCCGAGCGGATCCGCCGCGATACCGGCGCCTTCGAGCGCTGGCGCCTCCACAACGCGGCGAACCTCGTCCACGAGGCGACCGAGCACCCGGTCGGCCGCGACGACTACCTCCCCTACCGGATCGCCTGGGTGGGCGGCTGCGTCCTCTACGACAGGCAGGCGCTCGTCGCCACCGGCGGATTCGACTTCTGGGCCGGCCTCCCGCCGCAGCACGCGGGCGAGGACGTCGCGGCGCAGTGGCGCGTCATGGAGCGGTACGGCGGGGCCGGGATCCTGCCGTCTGGAGCGGTGCACCTCGAGGCGCCGACCACGATCCCGGACAGAGACGTGGAGGCGATCGACGTGGTCGCCTTCGACGAGGGCGGAGACCGCGGGAGCGCCGACGCCCACCCCACGAGAGAGGAATCACGATGAGCGACACCCCGAACCCCATCCAGATCCAGAAGTACCTCAGCGGAATCGACTACCCCGTCTCGAAGGACGACCTCGTCGAGAATGCGAAGAAGCAGGGCGCGCCGGACGACGTCGTCGAGGCCCTCCAGAAGCTCGACGGCGACAGCTTCGACGCGCCGACCGACGTCAGCAAGGGCATCGGCCAGGAGTAGCCGTATCGGCTCGCCGCGCGCGTGAGCGCGACGGCGGGTGGATGCAGCAGTGGGCGGGTCTCGGAAGACCCGCCCACACCTGCGTCCACCCGCCGTCGCGGCGGGACGGGACTACTCGTCGCCCGGCTTCGGGTGCCCCGGGATCGAGTCGCCCGAGAGGTTCAGCTCCGACTCGTCGACCTCGATGTCGCCACCGTCGTCGGGGCCGCCGGTGCCGGGCAGGATCTTGACGTCCTCCGCGTCCGTGTCGGCGTCGATGGCCGGCGACTCGTCGATCGACGACGACTGCAGGTCTTCGGTGACGGCCTCCGAGCGGGGGCTGTCGAAGGTCGGGTCGTCGCTGTCTCGGCGGTCGGAGGCTGTCTCGCGCTGTGTCAGCGGTGCTTCTTCCTGTCGGTTCGTCCGTCCGGCTTACCCCGTTTGGATGGGCGCCGCCCGGGTACGGGAGACGCACCTCGCCCCGATCAGGCGGGGCGCCGCGAGACGAGCAGGAGACAGTCATGGTCGACACCTTCGAACCCACCCGCGCCATCGTCACCGGAGCCGACTCCGGCATCGGCAAGGCCACCGCGGTCGCCCTCGCGGCGGCCGGCATGGACGTCGGCATCGCCTGGTACGGCGATGAGGAGGGCGCGCGGGTCACGGCCCAGGAGGTCCGCTCCCACGGCGTGAAGGCGGAGCTCGCCGAGCTCGACACGAGCCGCCTCGACGAGTGCGGCGACGTCGTCGACGACCTCATCGGGCGGCTCGGCGGGGTCGACGTGTTCGTCAACAACGCCGGGACCGGCGCCAGCACCCTCTTCACCGACACGACCCTCGACGACTGGCGGCACGTCGTCGCCACCGACCTCGACGGCGCCTTCGTCTGCCTGCAGAGAGCCGCCCGGATCATGGTCGCTGCCGGGAACGGCGGCCGCCTCATCGCGGTGACGAGCGTCCACGAGCACCAGCCCCGGGTCGGCTCGGCCGCCTACGACGCCGCCAAGCACGGGCTCGGCGGCCTCATGAAGACCATCGCCCTCGAGCTCGGCGACCGCGGCATCACCGCCAACTGCGTCGCACCCGGGGAGATCGCGACCCGATGACCGGAATGGACGGGCAGGATCCGCACGACGTCCACCGCCCCGGGGTCCCGCTGGGCCGGCCCGGCGATGCGCGCGAGATCGCCGCCGTCATCGCGTTCCTCGCCTCGCCGCAGTCGAGCTACGTCACCGGCGTCTCCTGGCCCGTCGACGGCGGCATGCTCCAGATGGGCCCGCAGGCGGGGTCGCACCTGACGGACGACTCGTGGCGGACCGTCTGAGCCGGAGCCGGCCGACGCTCCTCCCCCTCCTGGCGGTGCTCGCCCTGGCATCCTGCGCGCTGTCGGCCTGCGGGTCGGCGACGGCCGGCGCGTCCACGTCGCCGTCCGCGGTCGCCGCCCGGTTCGAGCACGCGGTGTCGACGAGGGACTACGGGGCGGCGTGCCGACTGCTCACCCCGCCCACGAAGGCCGACGTCGAGAAGCAGAGCGGCCGATCCTGCGCCTCGTCGCTGCCGTCGCTGGGGCTTCCGGAGCAGGGCCCCTCCGAGTCCACCCGCGTCTACGGCCGGGCAGCCCTCGTGACCGCGACCGGGGCCAGCGTGTTCCTCGCGCGGTCGGGCGACACCTGGGCGGTGCGGGCGGCCGGCTGCACGCCGAAGGCCGAGGGTCCGTTCGAGTGCGCGCTGGGAGGCGAGTGAGATGAAGGCGTCGTTCCGCGTCTACCTGATCGGCATCGGGGTCGGCCTCGCGCTGATGTTCCTCGTCGCGGGGCTGCTCCGGTGAGGGGCGCTCTGCGGGCACTCCTCGGTCGCCTCACGCCGGTCGGTCTCGGCACCTTCTTCGGCGTGATCTTCCTGGCGACCCTCGTCGGGCAGTCGTTCGCCGGGTGGGCCCAGTTCAACGACCAGCAGGCGGCGTCGCAGCTGGTCTCGATCTCGTGGACGGAGTACGTGACCTCCTCGAGCTTCGCCGCCGACGTCGCCGAGAACTGGCAGTCGGAGTACCTGCAGTTCCTCCTCTACATCGCGGCGACCGTCTGGCTGGTGCACTGCGGGGCCCCCGAGTCGAAGCAGCTCGACGAGATCGGCCGCCAGAGCGACGAGGACCAGCTGGTCGGCGAGTACGCGAGGCCCGACTCCCCGCCTGGGCGAGGGCCCGGGGCTTCCGACTCTGGCTCTACTCGAACTCGCTCCTGATCGTCATGGGCGCCATCTTCCTCACCTCCTGGACCGCGCAGGCGGTCGCCGGCCACGTGTCGTTCGACGGGCAGCAGCTGACCGACTACGAGGCCCCGGTGACCCTCGTCGGGTACATCTTCTCGAGCGACTTCTGGGACCGGACGCTGCAGAACTGGCAGTCGGAGTTCCTGGCCGTCGGGAGCATGGTCGTGCTCCCGATCTACCTGCGCGCGCGCGGGTCGTCGCAGTCGAAGCCCGTGGGTGCGCCGCACGAGCAGACCGGGCCGTAGCCGCGGTGCGTCTCCCGCGGCGAGCTCGCTAGCGGGCGGTCAGGTGCTCGCGCAGGATCTCGGCGCGCGCCGACACGGTGGCGATCAGGACCAGGACGAGGATGCGGGTCAGGCCGCGGTGAGTGGGAACCGGCATGCCTCCGGTGTATCCCTCGGGCGGCAGGTGCGTCTCGGGGTTGCTTCTTGGGCGTGCGCCGCGTAGGGCGGGGCACCCGCCCACACGGACGGCAGAACCCCGCGCCACCGTGTCACCCAGACGAGGGCCAGAAAAGCAAGCCTCTTCACGGTATTCGCGACCGGCTCTACCGTCTTATTCAGGATCGAATCACCTGGGGAAGAGGTCATGATGAGTCTGTACGAGTCGAACCCGTTCATGACCCCCGTGGTCATCAAGGGCTACCCGAAGCGGCGTCCGGCGGGCTGGACGTTCCGGCCGCTGCCGCTGCCGGTCGACATCACCTACGCCGACTTCTTCGCGCCGCTGCCGGCCGCCCCGGTCGAGCTCGCGTCGTAGCCCGGAGGGTCAGGCCACCGAGTCGATCTCGGGCTCCCACTCGGAGACGGTGCAGGAGTCGACATCGCTGACGGACTCCGAGCGCGCCACCTGGTCGAACCGGACCTTCGTCGTCGGAGACACCAGCACCGACACCGTCGAGTAGCCGAGCGGCTCGAAGGTGACGAAGGCGGCCGGGCCCTGGACGGCCTGCCGGAACCTCTCCTGCAGCGCCGGGAGGTCTTCCTCCTGCGCAAGCCGGAACCGCGTGTCGTCGATCTGCACTGTGATCTCGATCATGGTCTAGTCCTTCCCGTTCTCGTGCTCTCTCGTGCCCGGGTAGCGCGGCGGTCCCAACTCCCTCGCGCGGGCACACTTCTCGCCTGAGGCGCCCTGGCCGCCGCCCGAACGGCGGCCAGGGTTCCGCCTCCTGCCGCGCTGCCGGCTCGAGTCCCGAAGAGCGGGCTGGTCGCGTGGCGGGCGGACACCTGACGGTAACCCCGCTCGCGACGCTCCGACTGGCAGGATCGGTCAGAACTCCTCGACGCCGAACGATGCTTGCTTTCCGCCCCGCGCGGAGGTAGAGACGCGTTGTCGCCTCTGCGGGCCTGCCAGCCGAGAACGGGGTACACGGGTACCGTTTCCGCTGGTGAGAGGGTCTTATACGCTCGTGCTGCCGCGGGTGTCAACGCCTGTTGTTCCGCCTCCGGAGCGCTCTCCCGCCCTACCCTGAGACCATGACCGACCAAGCGGTCATGCAGCCCGACGCCTGAGCGTCAGTGCTCGTTCTTGATGACGAAGAACGACCCGCGGATCTCCCCGGCGAGCTTCGACCGCTGACGCGCGAACTTGAAGCGCGACGCGAGCTCCTCGGGCACCTCCATGCCCTGCGACAGCTTGAAGCCGACCGCCCGCTTCCCGCCGTCCGCGATCGAGTACATGACGTTGATCGACAGCCCCGACTCGTAGAACACGTAGGCCATCCGGATCCTGTCGACCTCGAACGCCGTCGCCTCGAGCGGCGGCGACGCGATGACGATGTCCCGCTCCTCGCGCAGGATGCGGGTCACCCACTCGAGAGCGTCGGCCTCCTCCTCGGGTGTCCCCGTCGTGAACACGTGGTCGTACTTGTTCTTGAAGTAGCGGGCCTCGTTGGCGCGGAGCCCTGCGAGCGCGTCGGCGACCGGCGAGCTCTCGAGCCCGGTAGCCGAGACCTCCACGAAGTCGACGATGTACGTCATGAGCGTTCCTTCCGCTGGTGTGCGACCCCACGTTAGCGCGGTGCGATCACCCCTCGTCGGGTGGCATCGAGGACCGTCTGTTTCCGCCATGCTTAGGGAAGCTGCGCGCCGTGCAGTCTTTGCACGTTGAAGCCCACCTCGAAGATCTTCGCCGCCGGAGCCGGCCCGGAGATCGTCCCCGTGTGCGCCGGATGGGATGAAATGACTGAAGCAACCGGACGTTCGTCCTCATTCGCTTCGAGGCTGCGGGAGGACGTGGCGTTCGCTCTCGAGCACACGGTCTTCACGAGCATCCTCGGATCACCGTTTCTGCCACGATTCGTCCGGAGAACACTCCTCCTCACGGCCGGGGCCGATGCGAGATCGTCCGTCGGGACCGGTTTCGCTCTCGCCGGCAGCGCCCGCAATCTCAGCATCGGATCAGGCGTCTTCCTCAATAAGGACGTGTCGGTCGAGGCCATCGCTCCCGTCACGATCGGCGCGAACACCTCCATCGGGATGCAGGTGCTCATCATCACCAGCCACCACGAGATCGCCGACGACGGCCAGTGGGACCCCGCGCCCATCGGGAAGCCGGTCACGATCGGTGAGCGCGTCTGGATCGGCGCCCGAGCGACCATCCTCCCCGGAGCCCGGATCGACGACGACGTGATCATCGCGGCCGGTGCGGTCGTCACCGGCCACCTCACCTCGCACGGCATCTACGGAGGCGTTCCCGCGCGCAGGATCCGAGACCTCCCCGCCGCTGTATAGCCCCCGCGTCTCCCCCGCCCGACACCCGTTCTGGGACAGCGGCGGCGACAACAGAACTGCTACCGTCGGCGCAGTGCCGTGATCACCGGTACTGCCGTGTCCTGGGTGTGAGCCTCGCGCGCGGTCGCGCTGCCGGCTCACAGACAAGCGCGGTTCTCGAGTGAGAAAGACCTTCGTCGCGGTGGTGGCCGTCCCAGCCGCCTTCGCCCTGTGCCTGCTGGGAGCGATGCCGTCCGCATCGGCTGCCGCCGCCGCGACCGACCGAGCGCCTGCCGTGTCGCAGCCTCGGCTGTCGGCCCTGGTCGGCCACGACCCGTCGAACGTTGACACGGCAGCTCTGTCCCTCGTCGAGAAAGCCGGGTCGAGTGCCGCCTCCGAGCCTCGCCCGCGGGTGAGCACGCCGTCGGCCAGATCGGCCGCAGGAGCCACGCCCTCGTCGAAGGCTCCGGCAGGACCGACGACGGGCATCGTCGTCACCACCCCGTCCGATCCTGACACGGTCTTCTTCGTGCACGGCGCGTGGAACGTCACCATCGCAGGACTGGCACCCGCGGGCGCCGCCATCAGAGTCGCCGACGAGCGGGGGAAGGTCAGCGAGTCGACGGTGGCCGACGCGAAAGGCGCGTGGTCCGTCGACCTCTCGTTCTCGCACGACGGCAGCTGGGATCAGCTCCTGCTCATCGACGGATCATCCGGTGGGCGCGCACTCGAAGAGCAGCTGGTCGAGGTGCAGTTCGATGCGCCGGCGACACAGACCCCTGTCATCACGTCGCCGCTCCGGGGAGACGACGTGCCGGGCACGACCCTGCCGTTCGGCGGCGGGCACTTCTCCGTCCCGGTGAGTGGCACGGCGAAGCCCGGAGACCAGATCTTCGTCCTCGGAGAGCCGACCGACCCCGGCACCGGCACCTCCCAGGACGGCGCCTTCGCCCGGACGGACTCGACCGGCCACTTCACGGTCGAGGTCCCCGTCGGTCTCGGCGCGTACACCTTCACACCCGTCGCCCAGACCATCGACGACGAGCTGGGCCCGCTGAGCGGCTACATGGACGGCCAGCCCGTCGGCCCTGCCACGGTCGTTCTCCCGGCCGACTACATCCTCCCGGCCGACGTCGATCCCGACATCGCGGTCGTGCAGGATGACGGAACGGGCCCGGAGCCGACATTCACCGTCGACTCGGACGCCGTCGCGACCAGCGATCCGACGGGCGCCCCGACCAGTGCTCCGACCAGCGTCCCGACCGGCAGTACCGCTGGCGCAGGGAGCGACGGCAGTGCCCGCTTCCTCGCAACTGTCACGGGCACAGGGTCTCCCGGAGACGGCGTGCAGCTCTTCGCCGCAGACCTGTCGACCTACGACGACTTCACCAGCGGCCTCTACCCGGGCTGGTTCGACGACTCGACCGCGGCACCCTCCGAAGTGGTCCCCGCCTACGACGGCAGGATCGTCGTCGACGCCGACGGGCACTGGTCGGGCACGGTCTCCGTCCCCGCGGGAACCTTCGCGGTCGGAGCATTCGCCTACGACCTGGGCGACCCGGCCTCGCCTGGCTCGACGGTGATCGGCGCTGACCAGACCTTCGACGCGGGCGGGACGCCAGTCATCGCAGGTGGGACGACACCTCCGCCCGGCGGGGGCTCGACGACACCGACCGAGGCTGCGGCGCCCGGGTCATCGGCGCCCGAGCTGGCGATGACCGGTGATGACGCGGCAGCGCCGTTCCTCGTCGGAGCGGGTCTTCTCGGGCTCGGGGTGGCGATCGCCGTCCTCGCCCCGACGAGACTCAGCCGCCGACGTTCACGTATTCGCTGATCTGCGATCCTGCTGCCCTGCAGGCGCTGACGAGCTGCTGCTGCGCGGCGCGATACTCCGTCGACGAGGGGTCGTAGGGAAGTCCCGGAGCGGACGTGCTGGACGCCGAGAGAGCCGCGGCGAGTTTCTGCTGGGCACTCTGGACACCGCTGTCCGAGGAGGCCGCCTCTTTCATGCCGGGGACGATGCTCGACAGTTCGGCGGCCTCGACGGCTCTCGTGATGGTCCCGGCCCTGGCTGCGGCCGTGGCATTCGTCTCGATCGAGAAGAGGGCACTGAACTGCCCGCAGACCGCGGCAGCACTCATGTCGGGATCGCCCGGCTTGATGGTCGCGACGGGCGCCGGCGTGGCCACAGTCACCGTCTTGGTGACTGTCGGCGCGGGAGAAGGCGTCGACGAGGCGCATCCGGTCGCAGCGACGGCCAGAAGACCGGCCCCGATCACGACGGCGGTGAGACGAGCAGACACGGACATGGTGAGACCCCCCAGAGGCGATGAAGCTGGCGTCTGAGACTCTCATGCCGGGGCGATGCGGTCCTCCTCCTCGCGGGTGATTCTCCGATCGGGTGAGCTTCGCGGCCCCGAATGCATCTGACGGTCGACGCGAGGGCCGACGTCGATCCATAGCGTGGAGGCATGCAGGATCGACCATCGCGTGCTCTGGTCGCATCGGGCCGACTGTTCTCGATCGTCGCTGTGACGCTCGGCTCCGTCACGGTCGCGTTGGTGTGCCTCGGCACGTTCGCTCACGTCGATGTCTTCTTCCACGGCGCAGCCGCGTGGGACGTCGGGGCCTTCTCGCTCGTGATCGCCGAGGTCGCTGCGGCTGCACGCGGTCTCCTGTGGTTGCGCGCGAGACTCCACATGCCCGTCCGCCGCGCCCTCGCCTCCGTGGGAATCGCCCTGGCCGTCGTGTCGGGGGCGACGGCCGTCACCGGCTACATCGGCCACCGAGCCACGTACACCACCGTCGCCTCGTCCTGTCATGGACATCCTGCGATCACGGCCCGCGAGACGGACACACTCCTCCGCGCGCGCGGGGCCCTCTACGAGCGATACGGCGTCATCCTGATTCGCGCTCCGGAGTCCGAGTACCGGCCATCCCTGGGAGTGCAGCCTGCCGCCGAGGGCTACTACACCTCGACGTGCCACCGCGACGGCTCCGTCACGATCACGTTCCCGACGAGCGGCTATGCGCCTCCGATCCCCGCGATCACGATCCGCGAGAGATAGATGGTGCGAGAATCCTGCTGTGAGGGCCTCCTACAGCGAGACGGAACTGAACGAGATCAAGGCGAGGGTGGAGCCCCGTCACGGGTGGGACTTCTCGCGGATGTCCGACTGGCGAGCGCCAGTGCCCTGGAGCTACGAGGATGTCGTCGGTGAGCGCCTGGCACCCCGCCACGACGTACTCGACATCGGCACCGGGGGCGGCGAGATCCTGAGATCATTCGCGAACAGGATTCACACGGGGTTGGGCATCGACATCGACCAGCAGATGGTCCAGGTGGCGCGTGAGAACGCGGACAATCCACCGAACGTCGGGTTTCGCCGAAGCAGTCACCTGCTCGAAGATGTCCAAGAAGTATTCGACGTCGTCCTGAGCCGACACGCTCCCTTCTCGGTCGACGCCTTCGCGTCCCATCTCAAGGACGGCGGTGTATTCATCACGCAGCAGGTGGGCGAGCGAAACATGGCGAACGTGAAAGCCGCTCTCGGGCAGTCCGTGCCCGCTCCTGTGACTCGAGAGACGTTCGACGATTCGGCGCTCACCCTCCTCGAGTTCCGCGAGTACGACGTCACTTATATCGTTCCTGACATCGATTCACTCGTCTTCTGGCTTCGGGCACTCGATACCCTTCACGCCGATATAGACGGAGCTCGAGCAATCGGCGACGCCTCGAGTCTGAACGCGATCCTGCAAAACAACGTGTCCGCCGACGGGTTCGTCACGAACGAGCACCGGTACTTGGCCATCGCGGAGAAATCTCGGGCTCTCGCGGCGTGCTGATCGTCCTTCGCGGCAATCACCCTCATCCTCTCCTTCCTGCTCATTCGGCGGAGAAGACTTTTCACCTCTGAGTCAGTCGATGACTGACAGGCGCCTGCGCACGGCGCACGCGGCGGTAACGAGTAGCAGCTCAAACACCGAGAACGATCTCGGCCAAGAGGAGTACCCCCGTGAAGATCTGCGTGACAGGCTCTGTGTTCGGTTTGAGAACCGTCACGACCAAGGAGAGCCCGATCGTGAAGCCGAACAGCGCGGCCCAGCCGATGGCGAGGTTTGAAAGCACGAGCACTCCTGGCACATACCCGGGAACGGCTTGCCGGTCGTCCAAATCGCCCATGCCCTGAACCTACGCCGCGGCACACGCGAGCCGTAACTCTGGGCGCTTGACTGAGGACGGACGTGGGTGCGATAGACAGGGAGTGCGAACTGCGGGCTCAGTCGTCCCAGAGGGGTCGAACCCGAGGCACGAGGTCGAGAAGCAGGTTCGCGTCCATCTCGAAGTGGGTCTCTCCGATGCCCGCCAGAGGCCACTGCGTGACGAGCTCGAGCGGCCCTGCCGGCGGGAGCGGGTGCAGCCACAGATCATCGCGATGCTCGTAGCGGTTATCTGATCCTCCGCCGCTCTGCCCCGTCGTCGCCAGGCTGTGCTGCTCCGGCGAGACAGTGGTTCCTTCGACTTCTCGGAACCAGGGTGTGCTCCCGGCCAGGCGTTCGCCGTCAGCGAGGAGGACTCCGTACCGCAGACGAGAGGCGTGCGCATCGCTGTCAGACCGGATCCGGCGTTCCTCGGTGAGGTCTCGGAAGTCCGCTCGGGTCATTCCACTTCGGCGCATCCTGCGTTCCACCAGCAGTTCAACTCCGTCGCTGAAGACACGGACGGACGAGAGGACGATCGCAACATGCTCGTTCGTAGCCATCAGGGCGTTGATCGGAGCGATGGCAGGGAGCTCGTCGAAGGCCGGCCCCGACCTCGGGTCGCGCTCTTGTTCGTCAGGCTCCTGATCGGGCACTACCGGATCCGGCTCGAAGAAGTCCACGGTGCCCACAGGTCCTCAGTCGCCCGACTCGGCAGACCAGAGCTCTTCCGCCTCGAGCGTCAGATCGATGATCTGACGCAAGAGTCCGCCCATCGTCGTCGACCTCAGCAGGTTGTACCGGTCGTACTCGCCAAGCGGGGCGAGCGCGGCCAGCTGCCACACGGCTGCGACAGGATCCTCCGAGAGCTCGATGTCGGCATCCACCTGCGAGCCCGCAGCGCGAGCGACCAGGCGGCGGACAGCTGCCTCGGCCTGGTCCCGCAGGGGTTCCAGCTTCTCGGACCACTCCAGATCGGGCAGGATCGAGAGCTCGGCGCGCGGGTACGGATCCTCACCGACCCAGCGCTCGACCGTGAACCGCCGAGTCCCGACCCCCACGATGAACAGGTCGTCGGCCCCCGCCGCGGCGGTCACGAGGCGTGCCATCGTCCCGACCGAGGCGCGCTGGTCTCCGCCCCCGGCTTCCGAGCCGCGCTCGATGAGGACGACGCCGAACTCGAAGCCCGGTTCGTCCTCGTCGAGCAGGCGGCCGAGCAACGTCAGATACCGCGGCTCGAAGACCCGCAGCTGGATGGGCACGCCCGGGAACAGCACTGATCCGAGCGGGAACATCGGGGAGGCGGCCATACCCCAGTGAAGCACTGACGGCGTGAAGGGAGCGGGTGGTTTGACCCGCCTGAATACGCCGGAACGAAACAGGAGCGCGAGTTGGGCTGTGCGAGACCGCGGCGGATTGCGGGACATGACTATCGCTGTCGGGCCATTTCCCTGTTCTCTCGGGCCTCTGGGTTGATGAACGGCGGGGTGGGGCGCACGTTGGCACTGGCTGTCGCCGCGCCGCGGGATCCGTTTTCGAGCACGTCAGGCCCAGAGGCGCGATGCGCTTTGCCAGTTGTTGGGCGCTCCGACGTGCGCAAGCGGAACAATCTCGATTGAGGGAAAGGTCTTCAGCACGGCCGGCAGCAAGCGACTTCGCTCTAGTTGCAGTCGGTCAGCCAGGAATTGCACGAGGGTGAGCTGACCGAATGTGCGGCTCCAGTCGGTGGATACAGCATCCAGGTCGGGATGCTGGCCAGATCTAGGAAGTTTGGGCGAAATCGTATGAACGCGATTGAAGAGGCGTCCGTGATGAGCGCACGTGTTCCGCACGAGATTGAGCGCCTTGAACCAGCTGGTCAGCTGAGGCGCGGTCAGGCCGCAGGCATCAGCCACTGTGTCCTGAACGCTGCGAAGGGCGAATCCGAAGAGGTAGGTGAGGCTTCCCCAATCTAGGAGGTCCGTCGCTACCCAGACCGGCAGGCGTCCCGCGTACTTGTGCTTGTGATGCTCAACGAAGTCCTCACGAGACTGAGCGAGCTCCTTCCGATAGCGCTCTACCCACCTCGAATAGCGATCCCCCTGCCGCGCCGTGGGACCGAGCTTGGTCGGCTCGAGATGAACGCACGGGTCGATCCGACCCAGCTCATGCCCGAGAAGCGCGCGAAGAGCCAGCTCCACAGGCGTCAGCGCGGCGAAGGTGGCGGCACGGAGTCTAGCGTCGAAGTCGTAAAGAGCAGCGACGTCGTCAAAGCGAGTACCAGGAAAGAAGTCGTCTTGCCGTCCGTTCTGGGACAGCTTCCTAAACGGGTACCAGTAGCCGCTCAGCCGGTAGTAGTTCACCCTCCGCAGGGTGGCAATGGCGACGTCGCGGTCCCCGATGGCCATGCCGCGGCTTTCCAGAAGCGTCACTTGCTCGGCGTACGTGTTGTATGCCTTGACGTCCGCGCTCATGACCGCCCCCTACCCGAGACGAGGGTTAGAAAGAGTGAGGACCGGCCCTGGACCTACCGAAGTAGGCGGAACCGGTCTTGGTAGATCCATCTTAGGCGGGGCAGATTCGGCCAGGCAAATCAGTTTTCGTACCCACCGCCAGGGCCGGGTGTCAGTCGCGCCGCCATGGAGTGCGCGATCCAACTCCGGCAGGACGATGCGTCGCCAGCTCAGTTGTTGAAGCGAAATTCAACCACGTTCCGAGGGCTCACAACGTATCGGCCACTGCGTCGGGTACCCGTGAACGGGAGCTCACTCGGCGGACCAAACATGACAATTCGTGGGAATTTCTCCTGACCCGGGCCCCGCGGCACTGGTCCGTGCGTCGACTCACAACGACCCTCCGAGGTCCCTAAGTAGGTCTCTGTCTCTCTACATTGGCGCCCGCCAGCGACGGCGCGTAGATCAACCGAAGAACCGCCCGACCGAGAATGCCGCGCTCAACACCACGACGATCGCCCCCCCGAGCGTCCAGAGTTGCGCGGGCTTCAATCCAACGAACAAATCACGCAACGTGAGCGTGGCCGGATTGGTGACCCTCGCTGGTTTGCGCACCTCGAGCTTCTTGTGCCAATCCCTGAGGATGCCGATGGATTGCGCAGTCGAGAAAGACTCGGTCTCGACATCGATTTCGTGGACGTACCAGTTGTTGCTCATTGTCAGCAGCCCGTCCTTTCTCACCCTCTTATCGATGATGACAAGGACCGGAAGGCCCCGGCTGTGGCCCATCGCCGCTTCGATCTGGTTCCACGGTGTCGGCAAGCGAACGCTGCGAAGTTCTTGCTGCTCATCCGATCCCGGGCGCTCCAATCCTCTCGCGAAGTAAAAGCGCTCCAGCGCCACGACCACTACCCCTGCGCAGCTGTCCATCATCTCTGTCACAGCATCCAGCGGCGCGCTTGCCCTGAAGTCGTCGTTCCGATTGACCGTGTGCGGCGTCAAGCCCATTCTTCGGAGTTGATCTTCGAGCGCCTCCACCACCTGATTTTGTTGTGTGCTCAGCCCCGAACCGACACTCACGAAAACGTTCACTCGTCACCCCTGCCGCTCACGATGTTCCGCTAATCATGGCCGTATTGCCGGAACGACGCCAGGACGCCGAGGAATGTTCACCTCCACAGATCGTCGATTAGTCACCCTGCCTTCTCGATGCAGACGCCAATCTGCGAGTGGAACTCGACTATGTCGCGCGGGTTCAATCACCCGGTACTCAGCGGCACTGACTGGTGAACGCCGGGGACACCCATCGCTGAAGCCGGACTCCTCGACGTCGCCCAAGACGCTAGACGTTGAAGCGGACCTCCACCATCACGTTCCCTCGTTGGCCAATGTAACCAGCTGAGACGCCCTCCGGCTGCATAGCCGGAGCCATGACGACCAACATCGAATACGCGGCCCAGGTGGATGCCATCGCGGCGGCAGCGCCGCCTCTGCCACCGGCAGCCGCGAGTGTCATCGGGAGACTCTTCGGTCCGTCCGCCGCATATGTGAGAAGCGTCGGCAGCTAGTCGACGTCACAACGAAAGGAGAACACCTTATGGCCGTCATCAGTAGCCACACCGTCCCGGTGGACCCGAAGTCCGTCCAGATCCTTGGCCTTTCAGAGACGAAAACATCCGCCGTGTACGTCGACGGGTCAAGGCAAGACGGGCAGTTCAAGACTGACCCCGCGAGCGGCAAGCTGCTGTACCGCGGAAGCGGCATCGTCCAGGTGAACGGCGTGGCATCAGAAGCCACGATTGAGACGCTCACGAAAGTCCCAGCGAATAGCGTGCCGTTCGGAACAGTGCTGGTGGGCTCGCGGGGCGAACTCCGGATCCGCACCGCACAGAACGGCTTCGGTCTGGCGATCTCTGTGTTCGTGGAGAACATCACCCCACCGGCGGCTCGCTAACCGCGTCGGGAATCAGGGGCCCGCTTCCAAGAGCGAAGCGGGCCCCTGCGATCAACGAAGGGAGTCCACATGGTCAACTTCAAGGCCTGGGCTGCGTGGGCCACTGTCGGGCTAGTCGCGGCTTAGCCGCTCGTGTGGCTGAGTGTCGCAGCGACAGGACAATGGTCGCTCGGCGTTGCGGCGTGGCTAGGTGGGCAGCGTGCTCTAACCCCCTCCGCTCCATCCTGCTCACCAGGATCCAGGCAGCATCCAAGACGAACGGGGCATCTGAACCCGCCCGCAGTCGCTTCCTCAAGGCCGTCGGGTATTTCCGCGGCACCCAGCGGGAAATCTTCCGTGGTGCTGGTCTGGCCGCTG
This sequence comes from Frondihabitans peucedani, assembly GCF_039537585.1. NCBI lineage: Bacteria > Bacillati > Actinomycetota > Actinomycetes > Micrococcales > Microbacteriaceae > Frondihabitans > Frondihabitans peucedani. The sequence goes on along the minus strand of NZ_BAABAU010000006.1, from coordinate 22,891 downwards.
AGTCAACTTACGAGACAACGAACAGCCAAGGAAAGGTCGTCACGAAGCACAGGTGGCAGTTCCCGAGAATCCAGTCCTTCGAGCCAACGCCGTTTGGCGGAGTCGTCCGCATCCGAGTCCGCGAACGCCTCGGACAGACGCCCACCGACTTGGTGTCGAAGGAAGAAGTACTGGGCGCCATGCTTCACTGCGAGGACCTACGTGTCCTCCGAGGCTGCCCCGTCCATGTCCTTCTTGAGTTTCACTACGTCGACCCGCTCGCCGGGACTACGAGCGTTGATGGGGCCGCCGATATGGATGGTTGGTTCGGAGAAGCCCCGTGATTATCGGGACGACGGAAGACGGACTACTGGCGCAATGCTCCCTCGAAGACTCCCTGCACACTCTGGTGACCGGTGAGACTCGTTCCGGCAAGAGTGTCACGACCTATGCCATCCTCGCCCAAGCACGCGTGACCCGGGACTGCTGAGGGTTTAGTTGACTCGGTTTCCTAGGCCGCGATTGCGGTCTGGGGGTTGATTATTGCTTCGTACTCGACCGGTGTCAGCTTCCCGAGGCCGCGTTGGCGTCGTTTCCGGTGATAGCTGGCCTCGATCCAGGTGATGATCGCCAGCCGCAGCTGCTGTCTTGTGGCCCATTTCCGCCGGTTCAAAACGTTCTTCTGCAGGAGCGCGAAGAACGATTCCATTGCAGCGTTATCGGCGCACGCACCGACCCTTCCCATCGAGCCGAGCAGGCCCGCCTCGCTGAAAGCGCGGACGTATTTCTTGGACCGGAACTGGCTGCCCCGGTCGGAGTGAACCACGGTGCCGGCCGGGCTCCGGCGGTCGACAGCCATCCGAAGCGCGTTGACAGCGAGGGACGCTTTCATCCGGTGGTCAATCGAGTAACCCACGATCCGACGGGAGCAGGCGTCTTTCACAGCGCACAGGTAGAGCTTGCCCTCGGCCGTCTCGTGCTCGGTGATGTCCGTGAGCCAGAGCCGGTCCACGTCCGGCGCCGTGAACTCCCGTTTGACCCTGTCGTCGTGCACCGGTGGGCCAGCTTTGCGGTTCAGGCCCCGCTTCTTCGAGTGCAGCGACCAGAGCCGCTGCTGGGAGCACAACCGCCAGACACGTCGCTCCGATGTCCGATGGCCGGCGGCCTTCAACTCATCGGCGATGAACCGATACCCAAACGTCGGGTCATCCTCATGAGCGTCGAAAGCCGCGTTCGTGAGGTGGGCGTCGTCCCAGTCGCGCTGGCCGACCGGGTTGCTCCTCCACCGATAGAACGCCTGCTTCGAGAAGCCGAGCACCCGGCAGGCCACCGTGACGGGGACCCCGTCAGCGGCAAGGTCAGGGGACCTGCGGGTAACTCATTTTGGGAGCTGGGACTGAGCGAAATACGCGGCCGCCCGGCGGAGAATCTCGTTCTCCTGCTCGAGCAGCCGGATCCTTTTCTGCGCCTCTTTCAGGGCCGCTTGCTCAGCCGCCTTTGCAGCTGCGGTCGACGCTGACGCCGGATCGAGTCCCTCGTCGCGGTCGGCTACTCGAAGCCACCGTTGCAGACATGTCTCGGAGATCCCGAAGTCTTTCGCGACTTGTCGATGCGACGCCTCGCCTCAGCGGGCGACCGCGATCACGTCACGCCGGAACTCCGGTGGATAGGCCTTCACCATGAGGAACATCCTTCCAGCAGGAGCACATGCTCCTACCGATCGGAGTCAACCGAACCCTCAGCAGTCCCCATGGATGATCGCCCCTGCAGTGAGTGACCGCCTCAAGGAGCAGGGAGGACCGGAACCTTGCCTGCCAGCAGCTTTAGGTAGTGCAGTACTTCAGATAGAAAACCCAGAGTTGAGTTCAAGTCCGGGGCGAACGAGCTTGGATGTGCGCACTGGTTCCGCTTGTTGAGCATGGAGTGTAGGGCTTTCATCTCATTCTTGGAGGCGATCTGAAGCGGCTGGGCGAGGTCTAGAAGAGCAGATTCTGCTCTGTACTCTCTCAGCTCTTCGATGTCTCGGCAGTGATCCCATTTGTCCCGCAATGTGCGGACTGCGACTAGACCATCCGATTGCAGAATCTCCTCGTAGAAGTCCATGAAGCCGGCCCAGGCCATCACATGCGCTGCTCGGTAAAGGCCATGCTCAACGCAACGGAGTGCCTGCCGCACCAGCTCGTCCTGCTTGAGGTTTAGGACTGAGAGGGTCTGATAGGACTCGTCCAGCTGGATAACACGAGACGGAGCGCTCTCAAACTGGCCGAAGAGACTGTGCGCTTCCTTCTTGAAAGCCTCCGCTCGGCCTACGAGATCGTCAAGCTGAGGCATCCGGGAACAGGTGCTTTTTCATGGCGGCGAAGAACTTGTCGTAGGTGTCAGCGTCGGCCGAAGGCGGGAGGTGAAGCTCGATGTTGATGTTGAAGGAAGGTGTAGTTGCACCGGGAGAGGGCGACGCGGCGAGTGCAGCCGCATTGGGCACGGTGGCTTGAACGATCGGCACTGATGCTTCAGCCGGAGTGATTTCGGCGTCCGACTGGCCGTCCACGGGCTTATCGAATTCCGCCATGGCTCCCAGAGCCTGAAAAGTCTTCACAGCGTGACCGACCTTGACTTCGTCATACTCGGTCTTACTGCGAACCCAGTTCCGAAGCGCCTCTTCGTCCTTCCGGTAGGCCTCCGGGTACACCTCAAAGAGATCCGCGTAACCCTCCTGGATCCCCTGTGCGAGGATTTTCGGAGCCCGAGTTTTGTCGCGATAGCTACGCCACCTTGTCTCCGGCGCACCACTAGTCGAGATGAAGCCGATGTGCTTGAGCACAGGGATGATGTAGCCGTCATTGCCACTCTTGAATCCGACACTCTTCAAGTAGCTTCGGTCGACCTTGGCTGGAACCCCACTGCCCTGAATATGAGTCAGGAACCGCGTGAGTGATGCGGTGTTCGTCGTCAGGGGTAGTTCGTTGGCCACATGGACTCCTTCGTCTGTACTGAGACCTTAGCGGAGGGTGAGGATCCCTCTGAGAACGAGCGCGCCGCAAACTTAGTTCAGCTGTCGAGATTGTCCCAATCATCACCGAGGACCCAACGCAGCGCAGAGATCTTGCCCGAAAGGTAGCCCCAGGCCCAGTCTGTCTCGACATCCTTTGCCAGTTCATCTAGGCCGTATTGCTCTTCCATCCGACGCTTGGCGGCGAGCATCCCCGCCCTAATGTCATCCGCCCAGTCGTAGAGATCGACATTCTCGTCAGCAGGCTTGCGCCCGTACCAGAGTCGATCCATGAACTCCGACTCCGACCGCAGGATCTCCGAAACACGCCTCAGCGCGCTCGTGCCGACATCGTGCCGGAAGGCCAGATCGAGGTTCTTCTCCACCAGTCGGAGGAGCTGTGGCTTCTCCCAGACCCGGATGCGGAACGGAGGCCGATTGGTTCGCTCGTAGTCCGCGATCCAGTCCTTCGCCCCGTTGGTGAGGTAGCCGGACGCAATGAAGAGGACCACAGCCGGACGCTCAACCATGGCCCAGGCGAGGGTTCCCTGGAGGGCATCGGGCGGCACCCCTCGCTTGTAATGCTTGCAGTCGACGAACCACTGTTCCTCGTACTGGTGCCCGTCGATGTCGGTCAGCGTCTTCCGAGCAACGATGTCTCGGCCACGGTCAGCGGGCGAAGCTGCGAGGGGTGTGCCCTTGCGCCAGTCCACATTGGAGAAACCGCTCTCGGCCATGAGGTCGAAAGAGAACTCCTCGAAGTCTGTGGGCGAGAGCCCGTCAAAGTCGAGCGATCCGAGCGCGAAGTCGTCGCTGTCCTCGACTGCTACAGGCTCTCGCTCCAGTTCGTCATTCCGAAGGTCGGACGGATCCGTGTCTGATCCCTCGCGATGCGCCTGATCCATGCTCTCAGTGTACGAAGTCGCCCGCTTGAGCCCGCTAACGAGGCACTCAGGCCACGCGCGAAGAGACCGTAGGAACACCTGGGCATACAGGTTACGAGCTATTGGAGCACGCGCATCGCGACTCGACTATTCGCGGTAGCGTCTCATCAACCTCGACTTAACCGGCGCCCATCTTCGTATCACCAGCGCCCTAAGACAGAAACTCCTCATGCCTGACCGTTTTACTCAAGACGCAACCATAGAACTGCCACAGCCAGCTGATCCCTGGCGCATCGCGGAGGACATTTGCGAACTTCTAGAAATACTCTTCGGCGAAAATTGGAAAAAAACAAAACTCCGCTTCACTGCGACCTCCACTTCGAACATAGCCTTCTACTCGACCGACCTCACAAGCCTGCAGCAACGAGTAACAGAGTTTGGTGGACCAATGCGTGACATTTCCATTTACGCCAATCTCTGGCTCAATAATGAGTTTCGATCCGCTGACCCGATGATCTTGTTCGCGGGAGAAAAGGCAGAAACCGTTTTATTGAGTTGGCAGACGCCCATTCGTGTAGACACGGAAGCCATGCGATACGGCACCGAGCGAGTTATGAAAGATTTCAGTCGTCGTAAGCGCTGGAACGGAGCGAAGTTCAACGCCAAGAATGTTAGGCACCACAGTCAGGCCAGCCCAAGTGCGAAAGTTACCGGCCCGCAGCTCATAAGGGTGAAGGGCGTCAAATGGGGACTTCGCCGGTGGTTCGTGCGGAACCGAGACAACATTATCGTTGGGCTGCTTGCATCGACCGTCGCGAGTGTCGCGTTGCTTGTCCTCCAACTTACCGGCTTGGTTCCTATGCCAACTTGATTGCTGGACGACCCTTTGCAACCAGAGGCCACAGAAAAGGCCGGGGCGGGAGACCAATCGAACCCCGGCCTTGCTTGTGACGACTTCTAGACGAATAGGCCCACCATCCAATCGAGGAGACGCAGCCCCGAGGCGATGGTGGCCAGAGACACAAGGACTTTGCCGTACCAGGGCAGCCGCCCGTAGAGACCACTAGCTAGCCGCTTAGGATGCTTCCCCAGCCTCCCCGCGCGGCTCATGCTCGTTCTCCAATGCGATCCAGTACAGCGCGAGCAGCCATCGCCTCTCGTGCCGAAAGATCCCGGCGCTCGTAGGCTTCTCGGCTCTCATACTCGCCAGCGAGCACACGGGCGATCACACGAGGCGAGGTAGCAGTCATGACTCCATCCTTCTTCCGCTTCGTGCGGACGGCCTTACCGATGGAAGTCAAACCAAGATCCAGACTATGGAGCTTCTTGATTTCCGTGATCTGCTTCTCGGTGAGAGACGGCTTGCGACCCAGCGGAACCTCAGCAGCCTTGAGGGCATCGATGGCTCGCTGGGTCTTCTTGCGTCCTTCGGTGCGGTAGCTCTCATCCGAAAGCGAGCGGAAGGTCAGCTCGATCGCCTGGCTGAGATCCTCCGCGTCGGTGAAAGTCGTACCCTCGCGGATCACATGGAGCGACCCGCCTGCCTTGGTCATCGTCTCGACCTCGAAGAGAACCGCACCCTTGCTCCGGCCCAGTCGGTCGAAGGTGTAAACGACGATCTCGGTGTTGACCGGATCAGCCGCAAAGAACGGCCGCACCTTCGTGGACCATTCGCTGGTGGCGTCGGTGAGGTTGATCGATCCGGATACTCCCCTATCTACCCAGATAGGCATGTCGGGATCGTATTCCGAGAGCGCACGCTCCTGGTTCTCGATGGAGAGGCTCTTGCTGTCGTCGCGGCTTAGCCTGATGTATCCAGCCCGTCTTACCATGGTCGTCCTCCTGCGTTCTTGCAGCGGTCATCGAGCCAAGCTTCGGCGGCCTGGAACTCGAAAGATGTGAGACTGAGTCTTGGGATGAGAGAGTGCACGACTCCGTCCTCCTTCGGTTGTGGATAGGAGAAGCGCACTTCGTACTGGTCTGGTTCCGTTGAGAGCCGGAGTCAAATGCGGTGGACTGGCACGGTGCGGCGAGTCTCACGAGAGATCAGGCGAGATGCCTTGATGAGAGCGGCTGGCGTAGAACTCATGGGATGCCTCCTGCGACACTTTTCGGCCCGGAGCTGTTCTCCGGCGGTTATGGCGCAGAAACCAATATCAAAGCGTGGTGATCTAAGGGTGGTGCTCCAACCGGGGGTATAAGTCACCATCGCCAAGCCGCCGATCTGGATGATCGTTGAGCTCGATGCGGCCCTACCGATACCATTGAGTCGAACAGAAACGGGAGTTCAGATGGCCGACGAGGAACATCAGGACATCGGGGAACCGGATGAGCCGCGGGTTGATGACTGGTCACATCCAACGCTTGACGAGACCAGAGATCTGCTTCAGCGCGATCCTGAAGACCTTGCTCTGCTTGCGGTGGGCCACCCCAGCCTCGCACGGTTCCTGGCGCTCGGCTTTGACGCGATCCAGCAAGTACGGACGGGCGAGCAGGAAACGCTTGAAAGCATCGGCCAGGCCTACTTCGCCTTGACTCAACGCACCCTCGATGGTCTTCTCAAGCGCCTTGATCAAGGCGATTTGGGAGACGATGAGCGGTCCAGGATCTACCACCTCATCGAGAGCTTGCAGGGCCAGGGAGCAGAGAAGGCTAGCGAGTTCATGGACGCGAATGTCCGGAGCGCAGATAAGACGAGGCTGCTCATAGGTACGATGATCGTCCTCGGCCTATCGGCTGCCGCCATCGTCTCTCTTAGGCGAGCTCCGTAGGCATCATTACAAAATGACTTGCGCCCGGGCACGGGCTGCGCAGGTCCTCTCGCAATTGGCACGCCCTTGGCACGCCCTTGGCCCGCCGTCATGCGCACACTCATGCTTGAGCGTCTCGGGACGCTGAGATGTCACATGCTCGTGCCTAAGCAGAAGGCGGGCATCAGACCCGAATGTCTGATCCGCCCGCTACGCTCATGGCGTGAGCAACGAAGCGTGGCGGCCGGCCATCCCAACCGGTAGAGAAGAGGCTCTCACCGAAGACTTCCCGGGCTACCTGAGAGAAGCCGTGTTCAGGTGGATGCAGTCACAGGTGACGGTAACGAGTTCGAACATTGACTCCAATAAGTTTGTCGATTTTCAGAATGCGTCGCGCACAGACTTGGGATTCAAGGCCAGCACAAGACTCAACTGGCGCGGCACGGTCCTGACGCATCTTCGAACCATCTCAGACGCCAACTTCACCAATCTTCTCGACTACTTCGCAAGTAGGAGCAACTTTCCTAGAGGCCAGGAACACCCTTTAGAACTGATTTTGAGTGATGGCGGATCGGCTTGGACCGTTAGTCGGTGGCAAACAAATAGCGCCAGACTGGTTAAGCGCGTACCAAACGGTGTTCAAGAGGCTGTTCGAGGCGTTCTCGGCGCTAAGGATGCCGCATCAGTCAAGCTGCAAGAAGCTTGGCTCGATGCCTACGGAACGAATCCCAGATCCTCTGTCGCGTACAGCAACGCTGTGGTTGCCGTCGAAACGGCGGCTTTATCTCTCATCGAGACCGGCAAGGATGAGCCGACGCTGGGCACGGTCATCACCGTGCTCGAGGCGTCGAATCCAAGATGGCGACTCGTGCTGCGGGACAACGACAAGGCTCCGAGCGCAAAGAGCCTTGCAACGATGATGCGGGTGCTTTGGCGAGGCCACGCGAGCCGGCACGGACGCCCCGACTACACAGATGCCACCCTCGAAGAAGCGAGGGCTGCCGTGATCCTTGCTGCGACGCTCGTCCAGTGGCTCACCTCTGGCGTAGTAATCCCTGCCGAGGCTTGAGCTTTCGTAGGTGGGACACAACGGCAGCAGGCCACAATCCCAGAAAGGAGTCGAGGCCCGCAGTTGTTCGCTTTCCGACTAAATCAGTGGAACACAGATCCCCAACCAACCGGTACCAACCCCTTGCCTACAGGAATGATGTCTCCGGCCGTGATGATTTCCGCTCTGCTAAGCGCCATGGTCCGGCGAGCGTGAAGTGGTAGATCCCCATAGACCGTGAAGCAGAAGAAATCGTCGAAGCGGTGAGCAGCGTCGTCACGGTCGGGGTGCGAGGTGAGAATGATCGATCGCTCATTGGTGAGGCTGACCGTCCCGCTCGTCTGTCCGCTGCGCTCGATCTTGGCCGACCACCCTGGATACACTTCCACGCGGTCAACGCCCCCAACGACCGCAGCGGTGACCGTCAGCTCTCCGGGCTGGTAAGTCTGAGTGCTTCCGTCCGCGATCCGCATATTGGGACAGAAGTCCCAGCCCGTGATCTCGAAGATGCTTCCGGCGTAGCTCGCGCCCTCGACAATGTTGGGCTTGGCAGCGGGAGGCGCAGTGGCAGGGGCCGCTGAAGCAACCTGGCTGACGGGAAATGGAGCAAGGCTCATGGCTGCTGCAAGTAGCAGCGCGGAGGCGGTGAGTAGCGCAGTGATGTGTAGCCCCGGGCGTGTCGGCGCGCAGGCGTACAACGGGCAGCCCGGAGCACGGAGACTTATCCCCGAAGAGCGCCGGGCGGCATGATCCGGCGAGTTCCGCGTGAGCGTCGCGGAGGCGGGCAGCTACGACGAAGGCCGGGCACTCCATTGAGTGCCCGGCCTTCGATGCTCAGCTTCGCTTACTTACGCCACACGGGATCGATGCGAGATCGGAACTGGGACTCGCTCTGTAGGCCCGCCTTGTCTCTCCTGATGACCACCATCTCAAGCTCGCCACGCAGAGGTTCCCGCCTCGGACGAGAAGAGGGTAGAGACGAGCAATCGCACGGATGGAGCAAGAGACGGGCTTAGATCTCCGCCTAGCGATTCTTGAGCCAGATTCCTTGACACAACCATGACACAAACAGCAGATTTGACACTAATTTTGTGTCAGGAATTCCGGCACGATCCCCGTAAATTCAACGATCTACTTAGAGAATCGAAACTCCACCACGTCGCCATCCTGCATGACGTACTCCTTGCCCTCGATGCGGGCCTTGCCGTGGGCGCGAGCCTCGGCGATCGAGCCGGTCTCGACCAGGTCGGCGAAGGAGATGACCTCGGCCTTGATGAAGCCCTTCTCGAAGTCGGTGTGGATGACGCCGGCAGCCTGCGGAGCCTTCCAGCCCTTGCCGATGGTCCAGGCGCGCGTCTCTTTGGGGCCGGCGGTGAGGTAGGTCTGGAGGCCGAGGGTGTCGAAGCCGATGCGCGCGAGCTGGTCGAGGCCGGACTCCTCCTGGCCGGTGGAGGCGAGGAGCTCGGCAGCGTCTTCGGGGTCGAGGTCGATCAGCTCGGACTCGATCTTGGCGTCGAGGAAGATCGCCTCGGCGGGCGCGACCAGAGCCGACAGCTCGGCCTGGCGCTCCGGCGAGCCGATGACGGTCTCGTCGACGTTGAAGACGTAGATGAAGGGCTTCGCGGTGAGGAGGCCGAGCTCGGCGATCGGCGCGAGGTCGATCTTCGTGGCCGAGAGGGCCTCGCCGCGCTGGAGCGCGTCGCGGGCGGCGACGGCGGTGTCGTGCACGAGCGGCTCGACGCGCTTGAGGCGGAGCTCCTTCTCGTAGCGGACGAGGGCCTTCTCGACGGTCTCGAGGTCGGCCAGGATCAGCTCGGTGTTGATAGTGCCCATGTCGGCAGCAGGATCGACGACGCCGTCGACGTGCACCACGTCGGGGTCTTCGAAGCCGCGGACCACCTCGGCGATGGCGTCGGCCTCGCGGATGTTGGCCAGGAACTTGTTGCCCAGGCCCTCCCCCTCGGAGGCGCCCTTCACGATGCCGGCGATGTCGACGAAGGAGACCGGCGCGGGCAGGATCTTCTCGGAGTGGAACAGCTCGGCGAGCACGCCGAGCCTCGGGTCGGGCAGGTTCACGATCCCGACGTTCGGCTCGATGGTGGCGAACGGGTAGTTCGCCGCCAGCACCTGGTTCTTGGTCAGGGCGTTGAAGAGAGTGGACTTGCCCACATTGGGGAGTCCGACGATCGCGATAGTGAGAGCCACGGTCGTCAAGCCTAACCGGCGGGGTGGGGGTGGGCGGCTTCGGCGGGTGGTGGTCGCAGTGGGCCCCTCTCCCGAGGGGCGCCGAAGGCTCCGAACACCCGCCCACGCCGACGCGTGACCAGCCTGTGTCGGAGGCCCGTGCGACCATGAACGCGTGCCCCTCGACTACGTAGCGATCGACTTCGAGACCGCGAACTCCTCCAGCGCCTCGGCGTGTTCCGTCGGTCTCGTCAAGGTCAAAGGCGGCCGGGTCGTCGACAAGGCCTCCTGGCTGATCAAGCCGCCCTACGGGCACGACGACTTCTCAGAGTGGAACACCCGCATCCACGGCATCGTGCGCGACGACGTCATCGGCGCTCTCGGCTGGGCCGAGCAGCTGCCCGACCTCCTCGCGTTCGCGGGCGACGACATCCTGGTCGCCCACAACGCCGGGTTCGACATGGGCGTGATCCGCGGCGGGTGCGCCGCCACGGGGCTCGACACCCCGTCGTCGCGCTACTTCTGCAGCCTCCAGGTCGCCCGCAAGACGTACCACCTCGACAGCTACCGCCTGCCGGTCGCCGCGATGGCCGCCGGGTTCGAGGACTTCGCCCACCACGACGCGCTGGCCGACGCCGAGGCCTGCGCCGCGATCATCCTGCACGCGGCGAAGCGCCACGACGCGAGCGACCTCGACGAGCTCGCCGCTGCGACCGGTGTGCGCATCAACGTCCTCCGGCCGGTCGCGGCCCGGGCCGAGGCCGGAGCCGGCGCGGCCCGCTGACCAGGCCGCACGAGAACAGGCCGCACGAGACCCGGCAGCCCGAAGCCGCACCGCCGACCGGTGATAATGTCTGGACAAGGGGCGACGATCCTGCACTCTGCGGGCCCCGCTCCCCCGACCCAGGAAGCCTCATGACACCTCCCGACGGCACCCTCCCGGCCGACCTCTTCATGGACCTCGACCGGTCCGGTCCGATGCCGCTGTACTTCCAGGTGTCGTCACGCATCGAGAGCGCGATCACCTCCGGCGACCTGCCGGCGGGGTCACGCCTCGAGAACGAGGTCGCCCTCGGCGAGCGCCTCGGCCTGTCGCGCCCGACGATCCGCCGGGCGATCCAGGAGCTCGTCGACAAGGGCCTGCTCGTGCGGCGCCGCGGCATCGGCACGCAGGTAGTCCACGGCCCCGTCAGCCGCAAGGTCGAGCTGACGAGCCTGTTCGACGACCTCAAGGCCGGCGACCAGTCTCCGACGACCCGCGTGCTCGCGCACGACGTGATCCCCGCCGACGAGCACGTCGCCGAAGACCTCGGGATCGAGGTCGGCGCCGAGGTGACGCACATCCGGCGCCTCCGGCTGGCCGACGACGTGCCGGTCGCGCTGCTCGAGAACTTCCTGCCGGTGAGCGTCGCCGACCTGAGCGCCGACGACTTCGAGACGTTCGGCCTGTACCAGCTGCTCCGCGGCCGCGGCGTGACGATGCGGGTGGCCAAGCAGCGCATCGGCGCCCGCGCCAGCCACGGCGACGAGGCCGAGCTCCTCGAGATCGACGAGGGCGGCGCGGTCCTCACGATGAGCCGCACCGCCTACGACGCGTCGGGCCGAGCGGTCGAGGTCGGCTACCACTGCTACCGACCCGACCTCTACAGCTTCAGCATCACTCTGGTCGATAAGTAGACGGCACCGACAGCTCGCCGGTGACGTACTGCGCGCGGCCGTAGCCGAACGACCAGTCCTCCGGGCCGTTCTCGACGTAGCCGATGAAGACGTCCTCGCCGGCGACGCCGAGCTCGCCGAGGGCTGCGGCGATCCTGGCGTAGAGAGCGCCCTTGTCGTCTTCGCTGCGGCCGCGCTGGGTGAAGATCTGGATCAGGATCACGCCCGGGGTGCGCTCGAAGCCGAGCCCGGCGTCTTCGGCGATGATCCGCCCCGCGGGGAGCTCGTTGATCACCTGGAAGCGGTCGCGCTCCGGGATGCCGTAGACCTCGACGATCGAGGTGTGGATCGCGTCGGCGATGGATCGGAGTTCGGCGTCGGTGCGCCCCTGGGTGACGTCGATGCGGACGAGTGGCATGGGGTCCTTTCGGGTGGGAGCCGGCGGGAGGCCGGTGCTGTGGACGCTAGTCCGCGATCCTGCGCCGGATCTCGGCCAGCTGGAAGCGCGACACCTCGTCGGCGTCCTCGTCTTCCGCGAAGACGCTCGACACGGCGACGGTGTCGTCGCGGTCGAAGAAGCCGAGGCCGCGGAGGCCGCCGAAGAACTCGTCGAAGTCGACGTCGCCTCGGCCGATCGGGAGGTGCTGGTGCACGCGCGCCGCGTTGCCGGGCGGGTTGGTGATGTACCGGAGACCGTGCGAGCGGTGGTGGTCGAAGGTGTCGGCGATGTGGACGAGGCCGATGCGGTCGCCCGCGGCCTCCAGGATCGCCGGGGTCTGGTCTCCGTAGTGGAAGGTGTGGCAGGCGACGAAGGCCATGCCGACGAGCGGGGAGTTGAGGCCGCGGATCACGCGGAGGGCCTCGAGGCCGTCCTCGACGAAGTCGTCGGGGTGCGGGTCGATGAGCACGCGGATGCCCTCGCGCTCGAACAGCGGCAGGAGCTCCTCCATCGACCAGTAGAAGGCGCGCTCCGACTCCTCCTGGCGCTCGGGACGTCCGCTGAACTCGGTGTTGATCAGGTCGACCCCGAGGCGCGCGGTGATGTCGATGACCCGCTTCCACTGCTTGACGGCGGCGCGCCTCGACTCCTCGTCGGGGCCCGACCAGCGGAGCACCGGCAGGACCGACGCGATGCCCACTCCGGCGTCGCGGCAGGCTCGCGCGAACGCGTCGACGAGGTCGTCGTCGGCCTTCGGGTGGCGGAAGAAGGGGAGGAGGTCGACGTGCGGGGTCAGCTGCAGGTGCTCGTAGCCGAGCGACGCCACCTTCGCGGGCAGCTCGAGGAGCGGGACGTCGTGGTGGAACGGGGTCGGGTCGAGAGCGATCTTGACCACAGGATCACGCCCCCGTCGATGTCAACGACGCACCCGCCTCGTAGAAGGCCGGCTTCTCGAGCGCGTACTCGACGGCGACCTTCTCGCCGGTCGACTGCGCGAGGACGCCCGCGTCGGCGACGACGCTGGCGAGGTAGCCGTCCCAGGCCGACGGGCCGTCGATCGCGCCTCGGGCCGCGGCGTCGACCCAGCGCTGGATCTCGGTGTCGTAGGCGGCGCCGAAGCGCTCCTTGTACGACGGCGTGACACCCTGTCCGAGCGTGCCGGCTGAGGCGACCTGGATCGTCTCGGCCCGGCCGATCGAGGCGACGCCCGACTCGAACACGGCCTCGGTGGTCACCTGGTAGCCGAACTGGATGTTGACGCTGATCTCGACGATCGCGAGGGTGCCCGAGAGCGTCTCGAACAGCACGAACTGCGGCTCGACGAGCCCTTCCGGAGCGAGCGAGTTGCGGCGCGGCTTCTTCACCTCGACCGAGACGATCGGCTCCCCCGCGAGGAACGGCACGATGTCGATCTCGTGGATCACCGAGTCGGTGATGAGCGCGGACTCGGAGTAGTTCGGCGGCGTCGACGGGTTGCGGTGAGCGCAGTGCAGCGCCAGGAGGGCGCCGTTCTCGCCCTTCTCGACCAGCTCGCGGAGCTCGAGGTAGCCGCGGTCGAAGCGCCGCATGAAGCCGACCTGGATGTGCGGCCGGTCGAGCCTCTGCTCCGCCTCGATGATGCGCAGGCTCGACTCGACGGTGTCGCTCAGGGGCTTCTCGCTCAGGATCGCGAGACCCCTCTCGAGGGCGGGCAGGATCACCGGCTCGTGCAGGAACCCGGGCGTCGCGATGATCACGGCGTCGATCGGCGTCGCGTCGAGGGCCTCCTCGAAGGAGGAGTACGTCTGCGACCCGGGGGCGAGGGCCGTAGCGGCCGTCGCGCGGGCGGAGTCGGGGTCGACGACGGCGGTGACCTCGGCGCCCGAGATCCTGCGCGTGATCCTGCTGACGTGGTCGCTGCCCATGGCGCCGGCACCGACGACGGCGACGCGGAGAGGGGCGGGTGAGGGGGACATGGTTTCTCCTTCGAGGGATGAGTCGATGGGCTGACGAGGCGGTGGCGTCTGCGGGCCGGGCGTGCGCGCGAGGCTCGCGAGCCGGGTCAGCGGATGCGGGCCATCGCCGTGCAGCCGAAGATGTGCTCGCGGGTGCGGGTGGCGATCCCGAGCGGGAGGTCGAGCGACGGCACCGGGAACATGTCCTGCTCGACGATCCCGAAGATGCTCGGGTCGAGCTTCGCGACGGCCTCGATGATCGGGGCGAACTCGGGCACGCCGAGCGGCGGCTCGACCATCACGCCCATCGCGACGGCGTCGCCGAACGGGATGTCGTTCTTCAGCACCGTGAAGCGGAGGTCGGAGTCGACCTGCTTGAGGTGCAGGTAGCCGATCCTCTCGGGGTGCGCCTCGATGAGGCGGACGCTGTCGCCGCCGTAGTAGGCGAAGTGGCCGGTGTCGAGGCAGAGGTTCGTGAACCGGGGGTCGGTCACCTCGAGGAACCGCTCGGTCTCCTGGTACGTCCCGACGTGGCTGTCGGCGTGCGTGTGGAACTGCTGGCGCATGCCGAACTCCTCGAACAGCGCCTTGCCCAGCTGGTCGTGACCGCGGCCGAGGGCCTCCCACTGCTCAGGATCGAGAGACCGCGGCTCGATCACCGAGGCGTCGAGGTCGCTCCGCCACAGGTCGGGGATGACGACGAGGTGCTCGGCGCCGAGCTGCGAGGCGAGACCCGCCACGTCGAGCGCCTGGTCCCAGGCCCGCTTCCACTGGTCGGCGCCCTTGTGGAAGCCGGTGAAGACGGTGCCGGCGGAGAGCTTCAGGCCGCGGGAGCCGAGCTCGTCCTGCAGCTGGTTCGGATCGGTGGGCAGGTAGCCGAACGGCCCGAGCTCGATCCACTCGTAGCCCGCCTCGACGACCTCGTCGAGGAACCGGTTCCACGGCACCTGGCTCGGGTGCTCCGGGAACCAGACGCCCCAGGAGTCGGGCGCGGTGCCGATGCGGATGCCCTGGGTGGCGGTCGTCGAGTCGGTGATGGTCATGACGTCGGTGTCTGCTTTCTCGAGGTGCTCGGTGGTTCGGGGAGGGCGGGGCGGGGCCAGCGGGACGGCGGGGCGGACCGGCTCAGCCGAGGAGCGGCCGCTGCCTCGCCTTGTCGACGAGGTACTCGTCGTAGGCCCGGCCGGTGCTCGGCAGGGTCGAGGTCTGAGCGACCGGGACGTCCCACCAGCCGTCGCCGTCGGGCGCGTAGACGAGCGGGTCGCTGTTGATGTGGATCAGCGTCGCGGTGGGCGACGCCTTCGCGGTCGCGAGCGCGGCCGACAGGTCGTCGATCGCGGATGCCCCGGGCAGGATGTCGATGACGTCGATGCCGTAGCTCCGCGCGTTGGCGGCCAGGTCGACAGGCAGGATCTCGCTGCCCTGGAAGTCGAGGGTCTCGGGGTCGCGCTTCCGGTAGAGCGTGCCGAAGCGCTCGGAGCCGACGGTCTCCGAGAGGTGGCCGATCGAGGCGAACCCCTGGTTCTGGATCAGGACGACGATGATCTTGATCCCCTCGGCCACCGCCGTGACGAGCTCGGTGTGCAGCATCAGGTACGACCCGTCGCCGACCATGACGATGACGTCGCGCTCGGGCGCTCCGCGCTTGACGCCGAGCCCGCCCGCGATCTCGTAGCCCATCGTCGAGAACGCGTACTCGACGTGGTAGCCGAGCGCGTCGCGGACCCGCCACAGCTTGTGGAGGTCGCCCGGGAGGGATCCTGCGGCCTGGACGACCACGTCGGTGGGGTCGCTCGCGGCCTGCACGGCTCCGATGATCTCCGACTGCCCGGGCAGCGCCTGGCCGGTCGGCCGGAAGGCCTCGTCGACCAGGGCGTCCCAGCCGCTCTTCTCGCGCGCCACCGTCGCGGCGTGCTCGTCGCTCACGTGGAACCCGGCGAGGGCTCCGGCGAGCGCCTCGAGGGTCTCTCGCGCGTCGGCGACGACGGGCAGCTGCGAGCCGTGCTTGTAGGCGTCGAACGGGGCGACGTTGATGTTTACGAAGGTGACGTCGTCGTTCTGGAACGCGGTGCGCGACGCCGTCGTGAAGTCGCTGTACCGGGTGCCGATGCCGATGACCACGTCGGCCTCGGCCGCGAGGCGGTTGGCGGCGAGGGTGCCGGTCGCCCCGACTCCGCCGAGGTACTGCGGGTGGTCGTGGAGGAGCGCGCCGCCGCCGGCCTGAGTGGTGCCGACCGGGATGCCGGTGGCCGAAGCGAGGGCGGCGAGCAGCTCTTCGGCGCCGGAGTAGAGGACCCCGCCGCCGGCGACGACGAAGGGGTGCTCCGCGCCTCGGATGGCGGCGACGGCCCTCTCGAGCGGGCCGCGCTCGGGAAGCGGCCGCCGGATGTGCCACTCGCGGGGCTGCAGGAACTCCAGCGGGACGTCGAGCGCCTCCGCCTGGACGTCCTCGGGCAGGGCGATGGTCACGGCACCGGTCTCGGCAGGATCGGTCAGGACGCGCATCGCCGCGAGCGCGATGGAGAACAGCTGCTCGGGTCGCTGGACGCGGTCGAAGAAGCGCGAGAGCGGGCGGAACGCGTCGGTGACCTGCACGCTCGTGTCGTGCGGCATCTCGAGCTGCTGCAGCACCGGGTCGGCGACCCGGGTGGCGAAGGTGTCGCTCGGGAGGAGCAGGACGGGCAGTCGGTTCGTGGTGGCGAGGGCGGCGCCGGTCAGCATGTTCGCGGCTCCGGGCCCGACGGACGCGGCGGCGGCGTAGGTCGCGCGACGGCGGTGCATGCGGGCGTACCCGACCGCCTGGTGCACCATCGCCTGCTCGTTCCGCGCCTGGAAGTACGGCATCAGACCAGGATCGGTCTCGTGGATCTGCTTGAGGGCCTGGCCGACTCCTGCGACGTTCCCGTGTCCGAAGATGCCGAAGACGCCGGGGATGGTGCGCTCGCGGATGTCGCCGTCGACCGTCCACTGGTTGGCCAGGAACTCGACCAGGGCCTGCGCCACGGTCATCCGCTTCGTCGTCGGGGTGGTGCTCATCGGTGCTGCCCTTCGGGGGTGGTGGCTCGCGTGTACGGGAGTCTCGGATCGGGCTGCTGGGTCGCCCACTGCTCGCGGACCCAGGCGTGGCGGGGGTCGTCGGAGATGTTCCAGACGCGCTCCGGGTCGGGGCCCGCCATGACGTTGAGGTAGAAGAGGTCGTAGCCGGGGGCCGCCACCGCGGGGCCGTGGTAGCCGAACGGCACCAGGGCGACGTCGCCGGTGCGGACGAGCGCATTGACGTCGATGCGGCCGGCCGGCGACGAGTAGGTCGCGAACAGGCCGAACGGGTCGGCGCCTGCGGGGGCGTCGACGCCGCGGGAGACGGCCGACTCGAAGTAGTAGATCTCCTCCAGCCGCGACTCGGTGCCGAGCACGCTCTCGTCGTGCTTGTGCGCCGGATACGACGACCAGTTCTCGGCCGGGGTGATCACCTCGCAGACGATCAGCTTCTGCGCGTGGAGCCCGGCGGGGGTGCCGTGGTTGTGCACCTGGCGGGTCGACCGGCCCGCACCCCGGATCTCCACGGGGATGTCGGCTGCCCGGAGCACCTGGACGTCGAGCGGCTCGGTCGCGGGCCCCTCGGCGACCGCGACGCGGCCCGTGCCGGTGAGCGTCGCCCGGACGCCGACGCCGAGGTAGGCGACGTCGCAGGGCCCGTCGAAGACCGACCGGCGGCCGACGAGGTCGATCTCGCCGCGGGATCCTGCGCCCTCGTGAGCGATGCGGACGTCGCCCGAGAGCGGCACGACCATCCGCTCGACGCCCTCGGCCTCGAGCGTGAGGCCCGCACTGCCGGCGGCGCCGAGGTCGCCGATGCGGAGGCCGGTGTGCTGCCAGCCCTCGAACGTGTCGTCGACGACGGTCTCCCAGTCGCCCCGCGCCAGGGTGCCGCGGGGGAAGAACCACTCGTTCATGCCTGCGGGAAGCCGAGGTTGATGCCTCCGTGGCTCGGGTCGGACCAGCGCGAGGTGATCGCCTTCTCGCGGGTGAAGAAGTGGAAGCCCTGGAGGCCGTACGCCTTCGAGTCGCCGAAGATCGAGTCTTTGAAGCCGCCGAACGAGTAGTAGGCGACGGGCACCGGGATCGGCACGTTGATGCCGATCATGCCGACCTCGATCTCGTTCTGGAAGCGCCTCGCGGCCCCGCCGTCGTTGGTGAAGATCGCGGTGCCGTTGCCGAAGGCGCCCGCGTTGATGAGGTCGACGCCCTCCTCGTAGGTGGCGACCCGGACCACGCTCAGGACCGGACCGAAGATCTCTTCCGTGTAGACGCGGCTGGTCAGCGGCACCCGGTCGATCAGAGTCGGGCCGAACCAGAAGCCGCCCTCGTCGCCGTCCACCTCGATGCCGCGCCCGTCGACGACCACCTCGGCGCCGTCTTCGAGAGCGATGTCGACGTAGGAGGCCACCTTGTCGCGGTGCTGCTCGGTGACCAGCGGGCCCATGTCGCAGGAGCGCCGGCCGTCGCCCACGGTCAGCTGCGCCATGCGGTCGCGGATCATCGGCACGACCCGGTCGGCGACGTCGTCCACCGCGACGAGCACGCTGATCGCCATGCACCGCTCGCCCGCCGAGCCGAAGCCGGCGTTGATCGCGGAGTCCGCGACGAGCTCGAGGTCGGCGTCGGGCAGCACCAGCATGTGGTTCTTCGCCCCGCCGAGCGCCTGGACGCGCTTGCCGTTCTTCGCGGCCGTCTCGTAGATGTACTTCGCGATGGGAGTCGAGCCGACGAACGAGATGCTCGCGACGTCGGGGCTCTCGAGGAGGCCGTCGACCGCGAGCTTGTCGCCCTGCAGGACGGTGAAGACGCCGTCGGGGAGGCCCGCCTCCTGAAAGAGCTCGGCTAGGAAGATCGACGACGACGGGTCCTTCTCGCTCGGCTTGAGCACGACGGTGTTGCCCACGGCGATGGCGATCGGGAAGAACCACATCGGCACCATGACCGGGAAGTTGAACGGGCTGATGACCCCGACCACGCCGATCGGCGACTTCGTCGAGTAGACGTCGACGCCGGTGGAGACCTGCTGGCTGAACTCGCCCTTGATCAGGTGCGGGAAGCCGGTCGCGAGCTCGAGGACCTCGAGGCCGCGCTGGATCTCGCCGATCGAGTCGGAGAGGACCTTGCCGTGCTCGGAGGTCAGGATCTCGGCGAGCTCGTCCTTCCGCTCGTTCACCAGCTCGCGGAAGCGGAACATGATCTGCTGGCGCTTCGTGATCGACAGGTCGCGCCAGGCGGGGAAGGCCGCCTTCGCGGACGCGATGGCCGCGTCGATCTCCTCCTGGCTCGCGAGAGCGACCCGCTTCGTCGCGACGCCGAGCGCAGGATCGAAGACGGGTGCGGTGCGCCCGGAGGTCCCGGGGACGCGCCTCCCGTCGATCCAGTGGGTGATCTCGGGGAGGTCGGTGCCGGTCGTCTCGCTGACGGCTGAGGTCGTGGTCATGGGCGTTCTTTCGACTAGGCGTTCTGGGAAGCGGCGGAGACGCCGGGGTGGACGAGGCCGGCCGCGATGTCGACGGCTGCCTCGACGTCGTCGTCGGGCGGGTAGAGCAGCGTGCGCCCGACCGTGAGGCCGCGGACGCCGGGCTGGGCGAGTGCTCGCGCCCAGCTCTCGTACGTCTCGGCCGGGCTCTCGGCAGGATCGCCGCCGAGCAGCAGCGTGGGCAGCGTCGTCGCGGCCATCACCTGCTCCATGTCGGGGACGACGGGGAGCTTCAGCCAGCTGTAGGCGGTCGACTCTCCGAGGCCGGAGGCGATGGCGACCGACTTGACGACGGCCTCGGTGCTCAGGTCGTTCACGATCCTGCCCTCGACCCAGTCCGAGACGAACGGCTCGAGCATGATCGGGAGGCGGAGGGCTGCCGACTCGGTGACCGCGCGGGCGGTGGCCTCGATGGTGTCGGCCGTCGCCCGGTCGGCGAGGTTGATGCGCACGAGGAGCTTGGCGAAGTCGAAGCCGGAGTCGACGATCGACCTGGCGGAGTAGGCGGTGAAGCGGTCGTCCATCTCGAACGAGGCCCCCTGGAGCCCGCCGCGGTTCATCGAGCCGACCACGACCTTCCCGTCGAGGGCGCCGAGGAGGGCGAGGTCCTCCAGGATGTCGGGCGTGCCGAGGACCCCGTCGACGCCGGGCCGCTCGAGCGCGACGACGAGGCGGCGGAGGAGCTCGCCGCGGTCGGACATGGCGAGCGCATCGCCACGGACCCCGAGGGCGCCGCGGGCGGTGTGGTCGGCCGCGACGATGAACAGCCTGCCGTCGCCCTGCAGCAGCGGCCTCCGCACCCGGCTGGCCAGCGCGGCGCCGATCGCCTCGGGCTCGGTCGCGCGGATCTCGCGGAGCCGCGCGACGTCGACCGTCGGTGCGCTGGCGGTCTTCGTGTCAGACATGGAGCGCCTCCTCGAGCACGGCCTCGACCTCGGCGGCCGTCGGCATGGCGGTGGAGCACTCGAAGCGGGTCGCGACGATCCCGCCCGCCGCGTTGGCGAAGCGCAGGATGCGGGTGAGGTCCCAGCCCGCGAGGAGGCCGTGGCACAGCGCCCCGCCGAATCCGTCGCCCGAGCCCAGCCCGTTGATCACCTTCACCAGGTGCGCCGGCACCTCGACGCGCTCGTCGCCCGTCTTGGCCAGCACGCCCTTCGGCCCCTGCTTGACGATCGCCAGCTCGACGCCGCGCTCGAGCAGCGCGTCGGCCGCCCGCTCGGGATCGGTCTCACCGACAGCGATCTCGCACTCCTCGCGGTTGCCCACCGCCACCGTCGCGTGCTCGAGGGCGCGACCCACCTCGCGCGTCGCGTCCTCCGGCGACGACCAGAACATGGGCCGGTAGTCGAGGTCGAGGACGGTCAGCGGCCGACGGGCCCTGGCCTGGTAGGCGACGTGGTGCGCCTCGCGGCTCGGCTCCTCGGAGAGGCCGGTGACGGTGGTCCAGAACACGCCGGCCGTCCGGACGGCTTCGAGGTCGAGCGACTCCCCCGTGATCATGAGGTCGGGCGCCTTGGGCTCGCGGTAGAAGTAGAGCGGGAAGTCGTCGGGCGGGAAGATCTCGCAGAAGGTGACCGGCGTCGGGAGCCCCGCGACCGCCTCGACGAACTCCGTGGAGACGCCGAGGCGCCCGAGCTCCTCGACGATGTAGCGGCCGAAGGGGTCGACGCCCGTGCGCGTGACGACCGCGGAGCGGCGACCGTAGCGGGAGGCGGCGATGGCGACGTTGGTCGCGCTGCCGCCGACCGACTTCGAGAACGTCTCGACCCTCTCGAGCGGCACGCCGGCCTGCTGGGGGTAGATGTCGACGCCGACCCTCCCCATGGTGATCACGTCGTAGGTGGAGGTGCTGTCGGACTGCGTCATGGCCCCGAGCGTACACGCATGTTGGCTTAATGTCAGGACAAACTTCCGACTCTCCGGATCCGCTCTCTGGCACCCGTCGCGGCATCCCCGAGATGTCGGTGGCCGCTGCCAGACTGCCCGCATGTCACCGGTTCTCGCCCTCCTCCTGGGTCTCGTCGTCGGGGCCGCGCTGGGCCTCCTGGTCGGCCTCGCGCTGCTCCGTGCCCGCGTCGCCGCCGCCTCGTCGACCGCCGACGCGCTCCGGGAGCGCCTCGACGCCGAGGGGGCGCTCCACGAGCGCCAGCTCGAGCAGCAGGAGCAGCGCATCGACGAGCTCCACGACCGGCTCATCGCGAGCGCCGAGGCCGAGAACCGCCGCGGCTCCTCCGACGGGAGGGTGCTCACCGCCCTCAGCCCCGTGGCCGAGAGCCTCCGAGCCGTGCAGGCCAAGGTCGCGGAGCTCGAGCAGCAGCGCCTCCGGCAGCACGGCGAGCTGAGCGAGCAGCTCCGCGCCGCAGCCGAGTCCGAAGAGCGCCTGCGGTCGACCGCCGAGACGCTCGCGGCGGCCCTGAAGTCGAACAGCACGAGAGGCCTCTGGGGCGAGACGCAACTCCGCAACGTCGTGCAGGCCGCCGGCCTCCTCGAGAGGGTCGACTTCGACGTCCAGACGAGCATCCGGAGCGACGCCGGGGCCGGCCGCCCCGACATGGTCATCCACCTGCCCGGCGGCAAGGACATCGCCGTCGACGCGAAGGTGCCGTTCGCCGCGTACCTCGAGGCATCGAGCATCCCGGTCACGGCGACGGGCGCGGAGGGTGCGCGGCGCACCGAACTCCTGCGCGATCACGTCCGCGCGGTCCGGGCGCACATCGACACCCTCGCCGGCAAGACCTACTGGGCCGGCCTCGACTCGTCGCCCGAGCTCACGATCGCGTTCATCCCGAGCGAGTCGCTCGTCTCGTCGGCCCTCGAGGCCGACCCGTCGATCATGGACTACGCGTTCCAGAAACGGATCGCCCTGGCCTCGCCCGTGACCCTGTGGTCGGTGCTCAAGACGATCGCCTTCAGCTGGCAACAAGACGTGGTGACGCAGGAGGCGAAGCAGCTGTTCGATCTCAGCCGCGAGCTCTACGGGCGCATCTCGACCCTCGCCACCCACGTCGACAAGCTCGGCAGGTCGCTCCGCGGCTCCGTCGCCGACTACAACCGCTTCGTCGGGTCGTTGGAGCGCCAGGTGCTCCCCTCGGCGCGGCGCCTCAGCATGCTCGACGAGGCGACCGTGCTGCAGTCGCCTGCGACAATCGACGACGTGCCCCGAGATCTGGCCGCCGTGGAGCTCACCGCGCAGCTGGAGCCGCGCGACTGAGCCGACGCCCGAACATCAGTCGTCTTCGCCGAGCCACTTCGACTCGAGGTGGTCGGCGATGACGCGGCGTTGGGTTCCGGAGTGCGAGCGGAGCACCAGCGACTCGGTGCGGATCATGCCCTTGCTGCGCGAGACGCCCGCCACGAGAGCGCCGTCGGTCACGCCGGTCGCCACGAAGTAGGTGTTGTCGCCGGTGACGAGGTCGTCCTGGTCGAGGATCCGGTCGAGGTCGTGGCCCGCGTCGAGGGCCTTCTGGCGCTCGGCGTCGTCTTTCGGCTTGAGACGGCCCTGGATGACGC
>NZ_BAABAU010000005.1 GCF_039537585.1 Frondihabitans peucedani | reverse complement strand
TGCCGGCACCCGCCGCGCGGATGTCGGCGATGAGCTGCTTGTGGCGGGGCCGGTCGAGCACGGCGATCTGCATCTCGGCCACCGGGATGCCCTTGGCCTCGGCCAGCGCGCGGATGTTGTCGCCGATCGGGCGGCTGAGGTCGATGACGCCCTTGCCCTCGGGGCCGGTGACGATCTTGTCCATGTAGAACACGGCGCTCGGGTCGTACATCGTGCCGCGGTCGGACACGGCGATGACCGACACGGCGTTCATGCGGCCGGTGGCGGTCAGCGAGGTGCCGTCGATCGGGTCGACGGCGATGTCGAACGAGGCGCCGTTGCCGGTCCCGACGTGCTCGCCGTTGTAGAGCATCGGGGCGGCGTCCTTCTCGCCCTCGCCGATCACGACCACGCCGTCGAAGTCGACGGTGCCGAGGAACTTGCGCATCGCGTCGACCGCGGCGCCGTCGGCGAGGTTCTTCTCGCCGCGCCCGATCCACGGTGCCGCGCGGATCGCGGCGGCCTCCGTGGCCCGCACCAGCTCCATCCCGAGGTTCCGGTCGGGGTGCGTGAACAGGGTTCCGGTCGTGTTGGTCATGGCTTGGACTTTACTCGCGGCGAGTTCCCAGAGACCCCGCGGACAGGCCTCCGGAGCTGCACACATGTGCACGGCGGCCGTCTCCAGTCGGTCGCTCGGCCGCGCGTCTAGAGTGAGTCCGAACGCGCCCGTCATCGAAGGAGAAGTCATGCCCGTCGCCACCCCAGAGCAGTACGCAGAGATGCTCGACCGAGCGAAGACGCAGGGATTCGCCTATCCGGCCATCAACGTGTCGTCGTCGCAGACGAT
Organism: Frondihabitans peucedani; assembly: GCF_039537585.1. Classification (NCBI taxonomy): domain Bacteria; kingdom Bacillati; phylum Actinomycetota; class Actinomycetes; order Micrococcales; family Microbacteriaceae; genus Frondihabitans; species Frondihabitans peucedani. Next base: position 150,102 of record NZ_BAABAU010000005.1, on the reverse strand, counting down.
CAACGCCGTGCTCCAGGGCCTCACCGAGGCCGGGTCCGACGGCATCATCCAGGTGACCACGGGCGGCGCCGACTACTTCGCCGGGCACACCGTCAAGAACCGCGCCGCCGGCGCCCTCGCCTTCGCCCACTTCGCGACCGAGGTGGCCAAGAACTACCCGATCACGGTGGCCCTCCACACCGACCACTGCCCGAAGGACGCCCTCGACGGCTTCGTCCTGCCGCTCATCGCCGCCTCCGAGGAGGAGGTGAAGGCGGGCCGCAACCCGATCTTCCAGTCGCACATGTGGGACGGCAGCGCCGTCCCGCTCGACGAGAACATCTCGATCGCCGAAGACATGCTGAAGCGCACCCGCGCCATCAACGCGATCCTCGAGGTCGAGATCGGCGTCGTCGGCGGCGAAGAGGACGGCGTCCAGCACGAGGGCACCAACGACGCCCTCTACACGACGGTCGGCGACGTGACCCGCGTCGTCGAGGCGCTCGGTCTCGGCGAGAAGGGCCGCTACATCGCAGCCCTCACCTTCGGCAACGTCCACGGCGTCTACAAGCCCGGCAACGTCAAGCTGCGCCCGGAGCTCCTCGGCGAGATCCAGCAGGGCATCCAGGAGAGGTTCGGAACGTCCGAGAAGCCGCTCGAGCTGGTCTTCCACGGCGGCTCCGGCTCGTCGGCAGCGGAGATATCCGAGGCCGTGTCCAACGGCGTGGTCAAGATGAACATCGACACCGACACGCAGTACGCGTTCTCGCGCTCGATCGCCGACACCGTGCTGAAGAACTACGACGGATTCCTCAAGGTCGACGGCGAGGTCGGCAACAAGAAGACCTACGACCCGCGCTCCTGGGGCAAGATCGCCGAGTCGGCCATGGCCGCGCGCGTCGTCGAGGCGACGCGCGAGCTCGGGTCCTTCGGTCACTCGCAGGGCTGAGCTCCCGGGCTGCTGCTCGCGCTTCGGCGGGTGCTGGTGGCAGTGGGCGCCTCTCCGGAGGCCGGCCCACTGCTGCGAGCACCCGCCCACGCGCGGCACCGCGGCACCGCAGCACCGCCGGGCGAAGAACCGGAGCTAGCCGGGGAGCCCGACGAACGACGGGTCGTTCATCAGGACCGACACGACGGCGATCCCGGTGATGAGGTTCGCCAGCAGGCCGGCGACCAGCAGCACGACCCACGAGCGCTTTCCCGCGCGCAGGCGCCGGATCGCGAAGATCGCCACGAGCAGGAACGCCGCCACCGAGCCCACGGCGCTGACGACGGCGACCGCGTGCAGCGTCGCCCCGCTCTGGAACGTGCCCTCGATGTAGCCGAACGTGCGGAACTCCTCCACGTACGACGTCACGAACTGCGAGGTCTCGAGGGCGCCGCGGATGACGAAGTAGAGGCCGTACGCCAGTAGGACGAACGTGGCGAAGCGGTTGAACGATCCCGCGCGGACGGCTCGGGGAGGCGGCCCGGGGACGGGGCGTCCGGTGGGCGGCGGGGCGTCGTAGGCACCCGCGTGACCGGGGCCGCGGGAGTCGGGGCCCGGCTGGCCGGGGCGGCGCGGATCGGTGCGGACGGCGCTGGTCGCCGCGGGATCCTGCGCGGTCTCGGAAGGCTCCGCCTGATCGATGGAGGCGACGGGGCTCACCCAGCCCGGAGGCGCGTACTCGCCGTACCCGGGAGCAGGACGACCCTCGACCCGGGGAACGCCGGCAGCGTCGGTGTCGACGCGCTCACCGTACCGGGGCGCAGGATCGGCGTCGCTCATCTCGTCCGGCCGCCGAGCGCGCGCGAGTCGCTGTTGCCCGAAGCGTCTTTGCGGAGCTCCTTGGGCAGCGAGAACATCAGGTCTTCTTCGGCCGTCTTGACCTCGGCGACGTCGAGGTAGCCGGCGTCGCTCAGCTCGGCGAGGACCTCGTCGACCAGGACCTCGGGCACGGAGGCTCCCGAGGTGACACCGATGGTCGTGGCGCCCTCGAGCCACTCCTGCTGGATCTCGGAGGAGTAGTCGACGCGGTAGGCGGCCTTCGCGCCGTACTCGAGAGCCACCTCGACGAGGCGGACGCTGTTCGAGCTGTTGGCGCTGCCGACGACGATCACCAGGTCGGCGTCTTGCGCGACCTTCTTGATGGCGACCTGGCGGTTCTGGGTGGCGTAGCAGATGTCGTCGGAGGGCGGGTTCTGGATGTTCGGGAACCGCTCGCGGAGACGGCGGACGGTCTCCATCGTCTCGTCGACGCTGAGGGTCGTCTGCGACAGCCAGACGAGGTTGTCGGGGTCGTCGACCTCGAGGAGGTCGACCTCCTCGGGGTTCTGCACGAGGGTGGTGCGATCGAGCGCGTGGCCCATCGTGCCCTCGACCTCCTCGTGGCCGGCGTGGCCGATGAGGATGATGTGCTGCTCCTGCTTGGCGAAGCGGACGGCCTCGCGGTGCACCTTCGTGACGAGGGGGCAGGTGGCGTCGATCGACTGGAGGCCGCGGTCGGCGGCGCCCTGGACGACGCTCGGAGCGACCCCGTGCGCGCTGAAGACGATGTGGGAGCCCTCGGGCACCTCGTCGACCTCGTCGACGAAGATGGCGCCCTGGCTCTCGAGGGTCGACACGACGTGCACGTTGTGCACGATCTGCTTGCGGACGTAGACGGGGGCGCCGTAGTGGTCGAGGGCCTTCTCGACGGCGATCACCGCCCGGTCGACGCCGGCGCAGTAGCCGCGAGGGGCCGCCAGGAGCACGCGTTTGCGCCCGATGACGGGGGTATCCTTTAGCCTGTTGCGCACCGCGGGTACACGCGGCGTCGGAAGGTCGATGGCGAGAGCGCCATTGGTAATTCGGCTCACAGACAGAGTGTAAACGAGCCGTCTGAATAGACCGGATGAGCGAGCGCTCGCTTGGAGGACAGTTTGACCATCGTCACGCCGCCTCCCACCGCGGAGGCCCCGTGGCCGGTGGGCCTGCTCGCGGGCAAGGTCCGCGACTGGATCGACCGCCTCGGCACCGCGTGGGTCGAGGGCGAGATCACGCAGTGGAACTCCTCCGGGGGCAATGTCTACGGCAAGCTCAAGGACCTCGAGATGGACGCCACGGTGTCGTTCTCGATCTGGTCGAGCGTCCGGTCGAAGATCCCGGCCGACCTGAAGCAGGGCGACCGCGTCATCGCGGCCATCAAGCCCAACTTCTGGGTCAAGGGCGGCACGCTCACGATGCAGGTCTTCGACATGCGCCACGTGGGCCTCGGCGATCTGCTCGAGCGGCTCGAGCGCCTGCGGCACCAACTCGCCTCCGAGGGGCTGTTCGCGCCCGAGCGAAAGCGCCGCCTGCCGTTCCTGCCGCAGTGCATCGGCCTCGTCACGGGCAGAGACAGCGACGCCGAGAAAGACGTCCTCCGGAACGCCCAGCTGCGCTGGCCGTCGGTCCGCTTCAAGACGATTCACGCCGCAGTCCAGGGCGAGCGCATGGTGGGCGAGGTCACCTCGGCGATCCAGCGGCTCGACGCCGATCCCGAGGTCGACGTCATCATCGTCGCCCGGGGCGGCGGCGACTTCCAGAACCTCCTCGGCTTCAGCGACGAGGGCCTGGTCCGCGCTGCGGCCGCGGCGACGACGCCGATCGTCAGCGCCATCGGGCACGAGGCCGACCGCCCGCTGCTCGACGAGGTGGCCGACCTCCGTGCCTCCACCCCGACCGACGCCGCGAAGCGCGTCGTCCCCGACGTCGGCGAAGAGCTGCAGCGGGTGCAGCAGGCCCGCTCCCGCCTCGGCACCCGGCTGACCTCGCTGATCAACCACGAGATCGACCGCCTCGGCCAGCTCCGCAGCCGCCCGGTGCTCGCGAACCCGCAGACGCTGATCGACGTCCGGGCCGACGAGCTCGTCCGCTACGTCGCACGCAGCGAGGAGCTCCTGCACCGCGTGCTCGAGCGGTCCTCGACGCGGGTCGCCGAGCTCACCGGCCACCTGCGGGCGCTGTCCCCCGAGTCGACCCTCCGCCGCGGGTACTCGATCGCCCAGCTGCCCTCGGGCGGGGTCCTGCGCGACGCCGCCGAGGCGCCCGTCGGCACGCCGCTGCTGCTGACGCTCGCCAGCGGCACCCTCGGCGCGACGAGCACCGGGGCACCCGCCGTCGCCGCTCCCGACAGCTCTCGTCCAACCCCCGCTCGATAGGATCAGACCGTGGCACAGACCTCCCTCCCCGACGTCGCCGACCTCAGCTACGAAGAGGCCCGCGACGAGCTCGTCACCGTCGTGAACGAGCTCGAGCAGGGCGCCTCCACGCTCGAGCGCTCGCTGGCCCTGTGGGAGCGCGGCGAGTCGCTCGCCGCGCGCTGCGAGGAGTGGCTGCTCGGCGCCAAGGAGCGCCTCGAGAAGGCGCGCCGCAGCGGGGGCGACGCGTGAGCGCCACCCCGCCGCCGCCTCCCCCGCCGCTCGGCAAGCAGAGGGCTCCGCGGGTCGTCGCCGAGCTGGGCCGCCCCGAGACCCCGTCCGAGACGGCCGCGCGGAAGGCCGCCAGCTCGAGGGCCCACCGCGAGAACCAGACCGCCTTCAATCTCGTCATCGCGATCGGCGTCAGCGTCGTCATCGTCGTCCTGCTCGTGCTGGTCGTGGTCCGTCCCGGCAGCTCGCAGCTGAAGAGCGTCGACTACCTGAAGGTCGCCTCGCAGGCGCAGCAGCAGGTCACGACGTCTCTCGTCGCTCCGGCCATGCCGTCGGGCTGGACCTCGAACCGGGCCGAGATCAAGCCGGCCGGATCCGACGGCGTGCAGTCGTGGTACGTGGGCTTCGTGACGCCCGACACGCAGTTCATCAGCCTGACGCAGGGCTTCAAGGCCAACCAGACGTGGGTGAGCAACCAGCTCGGCGAGCGCGACAAGACGTCGTCGACCTCGATCGGCGGCCTCTCCTGGACCATCTACGACCACCGGACCGACGACGGTGTCGGAAACTCCGCGTACGCGATGGTGACCACGAAGGGCGACTCGACGGTCGTGCTCGCGGGCACCGCCACCGACGCGGAGTTCAGGCTGCTCGCCAAGCGCTCGGCCGCCCAGCTCGAGCGCTAGTCTCCGCCCCTCGATCCTGCCCCCTCTCACGACCCCCGGAGGCCCTCCCATGACCACGACCACGAACGACCTCACTCCCGGCGCCGCCTGGACGGCCATGACCGACGGCAACGAGCGCTTCGTCTCCGGCCACCCCGACCACCCGCGCCAGGACGCCGACCGGCGCGCCCAGGTCGCCGAGGGGCAGACCCCGATCGCAGCCCTCTTCGGCTGCGCCGACTCTCGTCTCGGCGCCGAGATCATCTTCGACGTCGGGCTCGGCGACCTCTTCGTGGTCCGGAACGCCGGGCAGGTCGTCGGCGACACCGAGATCGGCTCGCTCGAGTTCGCCGTGACGGCCCTCCAGGTGCCGCTCATCGTCGTCCTGGGTCACGACCGCTGCGGTGCCGTCGCAGCCGCCATCGACTCGATCGACGCCGACAGCGAGCCTCAGACCTTCTACCTGCAGCGCCTCATCGACATGATCACGCCCACCGTGAAGCGCGCGCACCGGGCCCTCGAGGCGGCCCCCGACGGCTCGCGGACGCTCGACCCGCGAGAGGTCGGACGACTCCACATCGAGGCCTCCGTCGGAGCGCTCCTCGAGCGCTCTGTCGTGATCTCCGAGGCGGTGGCCAGCGGTAGATTGGCTGTGGTCGGCGCGAACTACGACCTCGCGAACGGCCGGGTCGACCCGCACACCGTGGTCGGTCGGCTCTGACCCCTCGCCTCCGGGCGAACCCGTGCAGAATCCCGCACACCCCGCCCGCACTGCGGGCCGACGGAAGGACCACAGCGACGTGACCACGACCGAGACCTCGGCAACACCCGACTACCGCATCGAGCACGACACGATGGGCGAGGTGCGGGTTCCCGCCACCGCCCTCTACAGCGCGCAGACGCAGCGGGCGGTCGAGAACTTCCCGATCTCGGGCGCCGGGCTCGAGCCGGCTCAGATCGTGGCCCTCGCGCGGATCAAGCGGGCCGCCGCCGTGGTCAACGGCGAGCTGGGCATCCTCGACGCGGCGATCTCGAGCGCGATCGCCGAGGCGGCCGACCTCCTGATCGAGGGTCAGCACCACGACCAGTTCCCGGTCGACGTCTACCAGACCGGCTCCGGCACGTCGTCGAACATGAACATGAACGAGGTGCTCGCCACCCTGGCCTCCGGAATCCTGGGCAGCCGCGTGCACCCGAACGACCACGTCAACGCGTCGCAGTCGTCGAACGACGTGTTCCCGACGTCGGTGCACGTCGCCGTCACCGGCGCCCTCCTGCACGACCTGATCCCCGCCCTCGACCACCTCGCCGTGGCCTTCGCGAAGAAGGCCGAGGAGTGGAAGACCGTCGTCAAGTCGGGCCGCACCCACCTCATGGACGCCACCCCGGTCACCCTCGGGCAGGAGTTCGGCGGCTACGCCCGCCAGATCCGCCTCGGGATCGAGCGCGTCTCGGCGACGCTCCCCCGCGTGGCCGAGGTCCCGCTCGGCGGCACCGCCACCGGCACCGGCATCAACACCCCCGCCGGCTTCCCGCAGCGCGTCATCGCCCTGCTCGCCGACGACTCGGGGCTGCCGATCACCGAGGCGCTCGACCACTTCGAGGCTCAGGGCGCCCGCGACGGCCTCGTGGAGGCCTCCGGCGCGCTCCGCGTGCTCGCTGTCAGCCTGACCAAGATCAACAACGACCTCCGCTGGATGGGCTCCGGCCCCAACACCGGTCTCGGAGAGCTGCACATCCCCGACCTGCAGCCCGGCTCCTCGATCATGCCCGGCAAGGTCAACCCCGTCATCCCCGAGGCCGTGCTGATGGTCGGCGCCCGGGTCATCGGCAACGACGCGACGATCGCCTGGGCCGGGGCGTCCGGCGCCTTCGAGCTCAACGTCGCGATCCCGGTCATGGGCACCGCTCTCCTCGAGTCGATCCGCCTGCTCTCGAACGCCACGCGCGCCCTCGCCGACAAGACCGTCGACGGCCTGATCGCCAACGTCGAGCACGCGCGCGCCCTGGCCGAGTCCTCGCCGTCCATCGTCACTCCGCTGAACCGCATCGTCGGCTACGAGGCCGCAGCGAAGATCGCCAAGCACGCGGTGGCCGCCAAGCTCACCGTGCGCGAGGCCGTGGTCGACCTCGGCTTCGTCGAGCGCGGCGAGGTCACGGAAGAGCAGCTCGACAAGGCCCTCGACGTCTTGAGCATGACCCACCCGGGCTGACCCGCTCACCCGCATCACGTGCCGCCGCCGGACGGCAGCCAGGAGGCGACTCCGGCGGCGGTGAGGGCGGCCCAGTAGCCCGACAGCAGGCACGGCCCGTACGCGATGGTCGTGCGAGTGCCCCGGGATCCTGCGCGCCTCAGGGCCACCACGGCCGCGGCGAGCCCGCACAGGCCGGTGCCGACGCTGAAGACCGCGAGCGCCTCAGGCCCGACCAGTGCCGCACTGCCGGCGAGCGCTGCCCCGAGCTTGACGTCGCCGAGGCCGACGCCTGCGCGCCGTGCTCCGAGCACCCCGACGAACAGGGTCACGGCGACCACTCCGGCAGCCAGCGCAGGATCGCGCCCTCCCCCTCCCGACACGGCCGCGCCCGCAGCCCCGGCCACCGCGAGCCCGACCGCGGGCAGTGTCAGCGCATTCGGCAGGCGGCGCCGCGCGAGGTCGCTCCGCACCAGGGCGGGGGTGACCACGGCGATCCAGCAGGCGGCCGGGACCACCGCCAGCGCGGCGCCCCCGACCGGCGGGCCCGTCCCGGGACAGGGCAGGCCGAGACCGGGCAGGCCGAGTGCCACCACGAGGAGGAGCAGGATCGCAGCGGCGTCGACGAAGGAGTTCATGCGGCGACCCTAGGGCGGTCGCGCGCGCTGTTTCAGGCAGGTGCGCCCGCCTGTGGACAACCCGACCATCCCCGCCCCTGGGGAGGACGCCCTTACCGCTCCGCTTGAGCCGAGCGGCCGAAATCCGCCCCTCCTCCGGAGAGGGAGGGGCGGATTTCGGCCTTTCGGGGAAGCAGGAGCTACGACGGCAGCAGCAGCAGGAGCTACGCCAGCTCGTTCGACTCCAGCAGCTCGGTCACGAGCGCCGCGATCGCCGACCGTTCGGAGCGCGTGAGCGTCACGTGCGCGAACAGCGGGTGCCCCTTCAGCGTCTCGATCACCGAGGCGACCCCGTCGTGGCGGCCGACGCGCAGGTTGTCGCGCTGGGCGACGTCGTGCGTCAGGACCACGCGCGAGTTCTGCCCGATTCGCGACAGGACCGTGAGGAGGACGTTCCGTTCGAGCGACTGCGCCTCGTCGACGATCACGAACGCGTCGTGGAGCGAGCGGCCGCGGATGTGCGTGAGCGGCAGCACCTCGAGGATGCCCCGCTCGACGACCTCGTCGAGGACGTTCTGCGAGACGATCGCGCCGAGCGTGTCGAAGACGGCCTGCGCCCACGGGTTCATCTTCTCGCCGGCGTCGCCCGGCAGGAAGCCGAGGTCTTGACCGCCGACCGCGTAGAGCGGACGGAACACCATGATCTTCTTGTGCTGCTGCTTCTCGAGCACGGCCTCGAGGCCCGCGCAGAGGGCGAGCGCCGACTTGCCGGTGCCGGCGGAGCCACCGAGCGACACGATGCCGACCTCCTGATCGAGCAGCAGGTCGATGGCGAGGCGCTGCTCGGCCGAGCGGCCGTGGAGGCCGAACACGTCGCGGTCGCCGCGGACGAGCCGCACGTGGCCCCTCGACACGACGCGCCCGAGGGCCGATCCGCGGTCGGAGTGCATGACGAGCCCGGTGTTGACGGGCTGCTCGGCGGCGCGGGTCGAGATGTGCTCGTCGTCGTAGAGCTTCGCCATCTGCTCGCTCGAGATGTCGACCTCGGCGATGCCGGTATAGCCGGAGTCGACGACCTGCTCGGCCCGGTACTCCTCGGCGGAGAGGCCGATCGAGGCCGCCTTGACGCGGAGCGGGAGGTCTTTCGACACGACGACCACGTCGAGGCCGTCGGCCGACAGGTTGGAGGCGACCGCCAGGATCCTGGAGTCGTTGTCATCGAGTCGGAGGCCCGAGGGCAGGACCGACATGTTCGAGTGGTTGAGCTCGACCCGGAGGGAGCCGCCCTGGCCGACCTCGACGGGGAAGTCGAGCCGCTCGTGCTTGACGCGCAGATCGTCGAGGAGACGGAGGGCCTGGCGGGCGAAGTAGCCGAGCTCTGGGTCGTGACGCTTCTTCTCGAGCTCGCTGACCACCACGACGGGGATCACGACCGACTGCTCGGCGAACCGGAACATGGCCTGCGGATCGCTCAGCAGGACCGACGTGTCGAGGACGTAGGTGCGCTGGCCTGTCGCGGTCGGCACCTCGGCCTTCGACCCGGTCGCGCTTGAAGAAGAGGAACTGATGTCGAAAGCGGTCACGACCGACTCCATCTCCGAGTGCGGGGCACTCGGTACCTTCCCGCGAGACGGCCGTGGAGCAAGAGCTGGACGAACTTACGTGGCCGTCCCGACCGGGTGCTCTACCCGATGGCTCGAAGCTACGTCGTGCCACCGGCAAAGGCCAAATCCGACACGCCCCGTTCGGTTACGCGCAGATTAACGCCCGTCACTCGCGCCCCGCACGAGCAACACTCGCGCTATGCACGCGCGGCGCTCGCGCCCCGCACGCGCAACGCCCGCGCCCCGCACGCGCCTCAGTACAGGACGCTCGACGAGAACGACGTGAGTGCTCCGCGGAGCGCCTCGAGGGTGTCGTCGCCCGTCGACACGTGGGCACTCAGCCGCACGCTGCCGTCGCGGACCGTGGCCGTGACGCCGTGGTTGATCAGCGACGCGGTGAGCGCCGTGACCTGCTCGGGCTCGGGCTCGAGGACGATGATCCCGGCGCGCTCCGACTCGTCGCGCGAGGACGCCACGGGCAGCGCGAACTCGTCGGCGATGTCGACGAGCCGCGAGACGGTCTGCGTGATGGCGCGCTGGATCTCGCCCACGCCGACCTCGGCGATGCCCTCGAGTGCAGTCGCGAAGCGCGCCTCGGCGATCGGGTCGGCCCTCGTGATCTGGAACGCGGCGGCGCCCTGGAGCGGCGGCGGGACCTCTTCGTAGGAGCCGCCGAGCGGCACGATCGTGCCGCTGACACCGCTGATGAGGGGGACGAGGTCGGTGGCGGCCCGCTCGGAGAGGCCGAGGAAGCCGGTGCCCCATCCTGCGCGGACCCATTTCTGGCCGCCCGCGACCACGACGTCGGCGACCTCGTACGGCGCCTCGACCACGCCGAAGCCCTGGATCGCGTCGACGATCAGGAGCCGGTCGCCGATGACGTCGCGGATGCCCTCGAGGTCGGCCCGGTACCCGGTCCGGTAGTCGACCAGGCTGACGGCGACGGCGGTGGTGGCGGGCGTGAGGTTGTCGCGGACGACCTCGGGCGTCACGACTCCCTGGGGCGGCTGCATGGTGATCGGGTCGAGGACGTGCAGGGCCTGGGCTGCGCGGCGGGCGGCGAGAGGGATGCTCGGGTACTCGCGGGCGGAGTAGAGCACCTGCCCGGAGAGGCCGAAGAAGGCGTGCATCAGGCCCATCGACGCGTTCGGCTGAAAGACGACGCGGTCGGTCGGGAAGCCGGCGACGCGGCGGACGGCCTCGCGCACGCGGATGCCCTGCTCGTCGAAGACGGCTGCGGCGCCGTAGCGGCCCCGGACGTGGATCTCCGACAGCGCCGCCTGCTCCGCGACGACGGCGCGCGACATCGGTCCGAATGAGGCGAAGTCGAGGTATCCGGGGTCTTCGGCGAAGGTGTCGCGGAATTCGTCGATGGTGGTCACGGCGGGCTCCCTGCTGTACGGCTAACCCACCTACCGTACCCGCGGGAGGCTAGCCGCCGTACCGCCGGTGCCGATTCGCGAAGTCGCGGACCGCGCGCAGGAAGTCGACCTCGCGCAGGTCGGGGTAGTAGGCCTCGACGAAGTAGAACTCGCTGTGGGCGCTCTGCCAGAGCATGAAGTCGCTGAGGCGCTGCTCGCCGGACGTGCGGATGACGAGGTCGGGGTCGGGCTGACCGCCGGTGTAGAGGTGGTCGGCGATCATCTCGGGGGTCAGGACCTCGGCGAGGTCGTCGATCGTGCCGCCGCCCTCGCCGTGCTTCCGCACGATGCTCCGGAGCGCGTCGACGATCTCGCGGCGCCCGCCGTAGCCGACGGCGAGGTTCACGTGGAGGCCCGTGTGAGTCGCGGTGCTCGACTCGGCCGCCTGCAGCGCGTCGACGAGCTGTGCGGGGAGACCCTCGACGGAGCCGACGTGCTGCACCCGCCAGTCGCGCGACCTCGAGAGGTCTTCGGCGAGGTCGGCGATGATCTCGACGAGGGAGTCGAGCTCGCCGCCCTCGCGGTTCGTCAGGTTGTCGGACGACAGGAGGTAGAGCGTGACGACCCGGATGCCGAGGTCGTCGCACCAGGTCAGGAACTCGCGGATCTTGGCGGCGCCGGCCCGGTGCCCGTGAGCGGCGGTCTCGAGCATCCGCTCTTTCGCCCAGCGGCGGTTGCCGTCGACGATCATGGCCACGTGGTGGGGCAGGTCGAGGCCCGCGAGACCACGCCGGATGCGGTTCTGGTAGAGCCCGTAGAGGAACCCGCGGCCGACGGGCGTGTCAGCGGAATCGTCGCTGGTCGTCCGTCGCCTGGTGGTCACGAGGCTACGGTAGTCCCTCGTTCCCGAGCGATTCGTCCGTCGAGCGGGCGACCGTGTGCGACCTGCGGGTGACCTGCCCGCGACCTGCCAGCGACTTGCCGCCCACCTGCCGCCGACCTGCCGCCGACAGTTCGATACGTTCACACCGTTGTGCAGGTTAGTCGGCTAGCATCGCCCCATGACGGCCACTCTCGAGATCAAGCCCACCTGGCGCGGCTGGATCCATACGGGCACGTTCCCACTCGCGATCGTGCTGGGCGTGATCCTGGTCTCGGTCGCTCACGGCCCCGCGGCGAAGGCGTCGACGGCCGTGTACTTCGGCACGTCGCTCCTGCTCTTCGGCATCTCGGCGACCTACCACCGGTTCGACTGGAAGCCGAAGGCGAAGCTGCTGCTGAAGCGCTTCGACCACTCGAACATCTTCCTGCTGATCGCCGGCACCTACACGCCGATCGCGGTGCTCGGCCTCTCGACCGAGAAGGCGACCACGCTGCTGATCCTGGTCTGGGGCGGTGCGGTCTTCGGCATTGCGTTCCGCGTCTTCTGGACCGGCGCCCCCCGCTGGCTCTACGTCCCGCTCTACGTGCTGCTCGGCGTCGGAGCCCTGATCTACATGGGCGACCTCTTCGCCTTCAACGCCGTCTCGATGACGCTCGTGCTGATCGGCGGCGCCCTCTACATCGCCGGCGCCGTGATCTACGGCATCAAGCGGCCGAACCCCGTGCCCGGCGTCTTCGGGTTCCACGAGATCTTCCACGCGCTGACCGTCCTGGCGTTCCTCTGCCACTGGACGGCCGTGCTGCTGGTCGCCCTGCCGCGCTCGTAGGCTCGCGCCGCGCGACGTCTCGCGGACTGCGCACCCGGCCGCGGCAGGGTGATTCGTCCGCGAGACGTTGGGCGGCAGCGGCGGCAGCCGCGACCCAGGCGATCGAGGGAGCGCAGGATCAGCGGGGCTCGCCCGGCGACCCGGGCCGCGGCGCCCGCTCCTGCGGCCCGACATGGCCCCCGTCGCGCAGCTCGTCGTCGAGCCCGGCGGCGGCCTTCGCAGCCTCCTGGCGCTCGAGCTCGATCTGCTCGCGGATCTCTCCGCGGTAGCGGGTGCGACGGACGCGCCTCGTCATGTCGACAATGAGCAGGACGGTCGCGAGCCCGACGAAGAAGATCGCGAGGAACCCGATCCAGCCCGGGGTCACCTGGCTGTCGGGCACGGCCTTGACCGGCGCCGACGGGTTGCCGGTCTCGGCCAGGACGACCGTCGCGAGCCCGAGCAGGGTCATTCGGTGATCCCCGCGAACAGGTCGGTCTCGGGCAGGGTCGTCTCGACCTTGGAGTCGATCAGCTGGAAGTCCTCCGTCGGCCAGACGCGGCGCTGGAGATCGAGCGGGTACAGGAAGAAGAAGCCCTCGGGGTCGACCTGGCTGGCGTGCGACTTGAGCGCCAGGTCGCGCTCCTCGAACGAGTCGGCGACGTCGATGTGGGTCGTCGAGAGGTCGGGCCGCTCGCCCCAGCGCTTGAACATCTCGTCCATCTGCGCGAGGACCGGGGAGTCGGGCGTCTCCTCCTTGATCGCGTCGTAGATCGCCCTCATGCGCGTCGCGTTCATGATGCGGTCGTAGTACAGCTTCGACACCTGCCAGGCAGGACCGGCAGCGGGGTACTTCGACGGGTCGGCGGCGGCCTCGTAGGCGGCGAGCGAGATCTCGTGCGTCCGGATGTGGTCGGGGTGCGGGTAGCCGCCGTTCTCGTCGTAGGTGATGAGCACCTGCGGCTTGAACCGGCGGATGATGCGCACGAGCGGCTCGGCCGAGATCTCGAGCGGGATCGTCGCGAACGAGTTCACCGCGACGCTCTCGCCCTCCTCGGGGAGCCCGGAGTCGTGGTAGCCGAGCCAGGCGTGGTCGACGCCCATGGCCTCCTGCGCGCGGGCCATCTCGAGCACCCGGAGCCCGGCCATGTCGCGCTCGGCGTGCGCGCGGGCCTCGAGCTTCTCGTTGAGGATCGAGCCCTGCTCGCCGCCGGTCGCGCTCACGATCAGCACCTCGGCGCCGCGCTTGACGTAGTGGGCGTAGGTGGCGGAGCCCTTGCTGGACTCGTCGTCGGGGTGGGCGTGCACCGCCAGGAGGCGCAGGGTCACGGGGAGTCCTCGGATTTCTGTCACGGTCAGCGTTGCTAACCTGTGCTCAAGGATAATCGGACGGAGAAACACCCGTGGCGCCCAGCCCGACCAAGAGCACCGGCCGCGACGACCGGACGCCGCGAGGCGACGGTGTCGGCCGTGCGGCGCGCGGCGAGACCGCTCTCGACGTCCGCTACGGGCGCACCCGGTCGTACCGCCTCCGACGTCGCTGGATCGCCGTCATCGTCGGCGGCGCCTTCGTCATCGTCTTCGGGGCCTGGGTGATCTTCGCGGCCTTCGACGGCACCAGCGCGACCGTCGAGACGAACGACGCCGGCTACGTGATCCACGACGACCACTCGGCGACCGTGCGCTCCGAGGTGAGCGTCGACCCCGGCACGCGGGTCGACTGCGCGGTCGAGGTCCTGAACTCCGGCTTCGACGTCGTCGGCTGGAAGATCGTGCACCTGCCGCCCTCCACAGCGCAGGCGAACACGTACACGACCGACATCACGACGATGAATCGCGGCGTCACGGGCTTGATCGACAAGTGCTGGCTGCCGTAAGCTCACCTGATTCACCATCGAGACCGGCCACACGGCCGGTCTCCTTTTTTCGGGGCGACATCCTGGGGACGAGGCGTTCACCGCGTCCGCACGCGCCGACGAGTAGGAGAAAGTCATGAGCAACACGGATTCCGCCACCTGGCTCTCGCAGGAGGCCTACGACCGCCTCGCGAGAGAGCTGGAGACCCTGAGCACCACCGGCCGCGACGAGATCGTCGGCCGCATCTCCGCCGCGCGCGAAGAGGGCGACCTCAAGGAGAACGGCGGCTACCACGCCGCGAAAGACGAGCAGGCGAAGATCGAGGCCAGGATCCGCACGCTCACCAACCTCCTGAAGACGGCCACCATCTCGGAGGGCGCGGCCGACACCGGCATCGTCGGCCCCGGCATGCTGATCACCGCGACGATCGCGGGCGACGAGTCGACGTTCGTCCTCGGCAGCCGCGAGATCATCGCCCCCGGCAGCGACCTCACCGTCTACAGCCCGACCAGCCCCCTCGGCGAGGCCATCTCGGGTCAGACCGCCGGCACCACCACGAGCTACACGGCACCGAACGGCAAGGAGATCACCGTCTCGATCACCTCGGTCGAGCCCTACCAGCCGTAGGCCCTCGGGCTACGACATCAGCGACTGCGGCGTGAAGCCGGCGTCGCGGAGGTGCTGCATGACCTGCTCGGCGTGGTCGGGGCCGCGCGTCTCGACGCTCAGCTCGAGCTCGACCTCGCTGATCTGGAGGCCCCGGCCGTGCCGGGTGTGCAGTACCTCGACCACGTTGGCGTTCGCCTCCGAGATGATCTCCGAGACGCGCGACAGCTGGCCGGGGCGGTCGGGCAGCATCACCCGGAAGTGCAGGTAGCGCTCCGAGGCGGCGAGGCCCCGGCTGATCACGCGCTCCATCATGAGCGGGTCGATGTTTCCGCCCGAGAGCACGACGACCGTCTTGCCGAGCGGCTGGATCTGATCGGTCAGGATCGCGGCCACCCCGACGGCTCCGGCCGGCTCGACGACCTGCTTGGCGCGCTCGAGGAGCACCAGGATCGCGCGGGCGGTGTCGTCGTCGCTGACCGTGACGACCTCGGAGACGGTCTCGCGCACGATCTCGAAGTTCAGCACGCCCGGCTTGGCGACGGCGATTCCGTCGGAGATGGTCGGGGTCGGGACGACGCCCGTGAGCGCGCCGAGCTTCATCGACAGGGCGTAGGGGGCCGAGTTCGCCGCCTGGACGCCGATGATCCTGATCGAGCCGCCGGTCTGGGCGCGCATCTGCGTGACGACGCTCGCGACACCCGAGATCAGGCCGCCGCCGCCGATCGCCATGACGATGGTGTCGACGTCGGGCACCTGCTCGAGGATCTCGAGGCCGAGGGTGCCCTGTCCGGCGATCACGTCGGGGTGGTCGTAGGGCGGGATGAAGACGGCGCCGCTCTGCTCCGAGTAGGCCTTGGCCGCGAGGAGCGCCTCCTCGACGGAGTGGCCGCTCAGCACGACCTCCGCGCCGTAGTCGCGCGTCGCCTGGAGCTTCGGCAGCGCCACTCCGAGCGGCATGTAGATGGTGGCGGGGATCCCGAGCTCGCGGGCTGCGAGAGCGACGCCCTGCGCGTGGTTGCCCGCCGACGCGGCGACGACGCCGCGGGAGCGCTCCGACTCGCCGAGCTGCGACAGCCGGTTGTAGGCGCCGCGGATCTTGTACGAGCCGGTGCGCTGCAGGTTCTCGCACTTCAGGAAGACGGGCGCGCCGAGCGCCTGGGAGAGGAACGACGAGCTCTCCATCGGGGTGACGTGGACGACGCGGGAGACCCGCTCGCGCGCCTGGTGGAACTCGGCCAGGGTGGGCCCCGCCAGGGTGAGGTCAGACATCGTCACTCGTACCTTTCTCGGCCGCACGCGTGTGCAGCACCATATCGTCTTCGGCCAGCCTGTGAGGTCGCCCGGGCGCGCGCGAGGCGATGCTCCGGGCCATGGCGTGCAGCGTGGCGATGACGGGCACCGCGAAGAGGGCGCCGGCCACCCCGGCGAGCAGCGTGCCGAGGGCGACTCCGAAGACCACGGCGAGCGGGTGCACCTTGACCGGGCCGTTCGTGACGAGCCTCTGTAGCACGTAGCCCTCGAGCGACTGCACCACGAGCACGCCCGCGAGCATGACGAGGGCCGCCACCGGGCCGTTGTAGACGAGCGCGACGAAGACGGCGACGATGCCCGTGACGACGGCGCCGACGATCGGCACGAACGAGCCGATGAAGACCGCGACGGCGATCGGGATGGCGAGAGGGATCCCCAGGATGCCGGCGACCAGCCCGATCCCGACGGCGTCGACGAGCGCCACGAACAGCTGCATCCGGACGAACCGCGTGAGGGTCGTCCAGCCGTCGCGCCCCGCCTCGTCGACCCGGAGGCGTGCCCGTCTCGGCACGAGCCCGACGAGGAACCGCCAGACGCCGGCGCCGTCGATGAGCAGGATCACGGTCGCGAACGCGGCGAGGAGGAGCCCGGTCACGAAGCGGCCGACCCACGAGCCCACGGAGGCCGCGCGCGCGACGAGGTCGTCGGTGTTGGCCTGCAGCCCCTTCAGCACGTCGCGGTAGAACGTGTGCAGCTGGTCGTGGGTGAAGTGGAACGGGCCGCCGGTCAGGAATCCGCGGGCGTCACGGTACGCCTCGAGGGTCTGCCGCACCAGCGAGGGGAGGCCGCTCGAGATCTCGGTCGCGACCAGCATGCCGAGGCCCACCAGGACCCCGAGCACGACGACGATCGCCGCGAGCACGGTCGTCCAGCGCGGCCAGCCGTGCCGCTGGAGGAGGGCCGCCCCCGGCAGGAGGAGCGCCGCGAGCAGGATCGCCACGACGAGCGGGATGACGATGACCGGGAACCGCGCCACGAGCAGCACGACGAGCGCGACGACGCCCGCCACGGCCAGCACCCGCCAGGCCCACGAGCCGGCGATCAGCATGCCGTCGGGCATCCCGCCGGGCACGACGTCGACCAGCGGCGAGTCCTCGAGCGGACGCGCGCCGCGCGGCGCACTCGTGTCGCTGAGCGGACGCGCGTCGCGCGGTGCGGGCGCGTCGTTCGCCGACGCCCCTCCGTCGGACGGCGAGGACTCCATCCGGTCATTCTAGGACCGCGCTGAGAGCACCCGATGAGCCCGCAGGGCGCAGGATCACGCGCCCCGATGTCGGCGGCAGCGCCTAGTCTCGTCGGCGTGCACCCGTCCGTCGTCTCCCCCGCGCTCGCCCGCCGGATCGCGCTGGCAGCGCAGGGCCTCGGGCGCCCGGGGAGCGCGGCCGTCGGCACCCGCCAGCTCAACCAGACCGTCGACCGCCTGGGGCTCCTGCAGATCGACTCGGTCAACGTCTTCGAGCGCAGCCACTACCTGCCGCTCTACGCGCGCCTCGGGCCCTACGACCGCGCCCTCGCCGACCGGCTGACGTTCGCGCGCTCCGGGCGCTACACCGAGTACTGGGCGCACGAGGCGGCCTTCCTCCCGGTCACGTCGTGGCCTCTGATGCGCTGGCGCATGGACGAGTACCGCGACTGGTACGCCGCCCACGACGACTCGTGGGCCGCGGCGAACCGTCCGATGCTCGACTGGCTCCTCGCCGAGCTCCGCGCGTCGGGTCCGCTCCGCGCCAGCGAGATCGAGCACGACGCCAACGTCCGGCAGGGGCCGTGGTGGGGCTGGAGCGACGTCAAGCGCGGCCTCGAGGCGCTGTTCCGCACGGGCGACGTCGTGAGTGCGGGGCGCACCCGCTTCGAGCGCACGTACGGGCTGCCCGAGCAGATCCTGCCGTCCGAGGTCCTCGACGCCGTCGTCCCGCGGCACGACGCCCACCGCGCCCTCGTCGCGCACGCGGCTCGCGCCCACGGCATCGGCACGGCGACCGACCTCGCCGACTACTTCCGACTCAAGAACGTCGACGTCGCGCCCGTCCTCCGCGAGCTCGAAGACGCCGGCGAGGTCGAGCGGGTCGAGGTGCCGGGCTGGTCGAAGGCGGCGTTCCTCCACCGCGACGCCCGACTCCCCCGCCGCATCGAAGCCGACGCGCTGCTGTCGCCGTTCGACCCCGTCGTCTGGGAGCGGGCGCGCACCGAGCGCCTCTTCGGCTTCCGCTACCGGATCGAGATCTACACGCCCCAGCCGAAGCGCGTCTACGGCTACTACGTGCTGCCGCTCCTGCAGGGCGACTCGCTCGTCGGCCGGATCGATCTGAAGAGCGATCGGCAGGCCGGGATCCTGCGCGTCCAGCACGCCTGGACCGAGCCCGGCCACACCGTCGACGTCGACCGACTCGTGGCTCTGCTGCACCGCACCGCCGCCTGGCAGGGGCTCGAGGGCGTCGAGGCGACGGGCCGGGGCGACCTCGGGCCGACCCTGGCTGCTGCGCTCGCGTAGCGCCCGGCGGCTAGAACGTGCCGGCGGTCTGACGCAGGCGCGCGATCCGGTCGGCGAGCGGCGGGTGCGTGCTGAAGAAGCGGGCCATCGCGCCGGGCCGCATGGGGTCGCTGATCCAGAGGTGCGACATCGACGAGTTCTGCTGGCGCATCGGCCGACCGTAGGCGCCGAGCTTCTCGAGCGCCCGGGCGAGACCCTCCGGGTAGCGCGTGGTGAGGGCTCCGGTGGCGTCGGCGAGGTACTCGCGCTGCCGCGACACGGCCGCCTGCACGCCGGCCGCAGCCAGCGGGGCGACGACCATGGCCGCGATGCCGACGACCAGCATCACCGGGTTCGCGCCCCCGCCGCCGCCGTTGTTGTCGTCGCGGCGGTCGTTGCCGCCGCCGAAGACGGCGCCGAAGAACGACATCCGCAGCAGGATGTCGGCCAGGAAGCCGATGGCCACGACGAGTCCGAACACGATCGTCGAGACGCGGATGTCGTAGTTCTTCACGTGTCCCATCTCGTGCGCCATCACGCCCTGGAGCTCGGTGTCGTCCATGATCGCCAGGAGGCCGGTGGTCGCGGCCACGACGGCGTGCTCCGGATCGCGACCCGTGGCGAAGGCGTTCGGCGCCGGGTCGTCGACGATGTACACCTCCGGCATCGGCATGCCCATCGTGATCGACAGGTTCTCGACGGTGCGCCAGAGCCGCGGCTCGGTCGAGGAGTCGATGCGGACGCCCCGGCTCATGGCGATCGCCTGGCGGGAGGCGAAGAAGTACTGGAGGAGCGCGTAGACGGCAGCCCCGACGAGGACGACGAAGCCGATCGAGGGGTTGTTCCAGAGGGCGCTGGCTCCGAAGCCGAGGGCTCCGATGATCACCAGGAAGATCAGGATGATGAAGACGGTGTTGCGCTTGTTCCGCGCGACGGCGCTGTACATGGGCTTCGGTTCTCGGTGGTCGGCCGGTGGGAGCGCCGGAGGATCAGAACTGGACGCGCGGGGGCTCGGCGATGGCCGACGGCTCGGAGACCTCGAAGAAGTCGCGCCCGGTGAAACCGAGGCGCTTGGCGAAGAGCGTGTTCGGGAAGACCGTGGTCTTCGTGTTGAACTCGCGGACGCCGCCGTTGTAGAAGCGCCTCGCGCCCTGGATCTTGTCTTCGGTGTCGACGAGCTCCGACTGCAGCTGCAGGAAGTTCTGGCTCGCCTGGAGCTGCGGGTACGCCTCGGCGACCGCGAAGATGCTCTTCAGCGACTGCTGCAGGTGCCCCTCGGCGGCGCTCGCCTCGGCCGGCGTCGACGCGCTGAGCGTCTCGGCCCTCGCCTTCGTCACGCTCTCGAACACGCCCGACTCGTGAGTGGCATAGCCCTTCACGCTGCTGATGATGTTCGGGATCAGGTCGCCGCGTCTCTTCAACTGGACGGTGATGTCGCTCCACGCCTCGTCGACCCGCACATTGAGCTTCACGAACGAGTTGTACGTCGCCCAGAGGTAGATGCCGATGATGACGAGCAGCAGGACGACGACGCCTACAGCGATGAGAATGCCTACGAGGGCGGAATCCATGGTCGATTACTCCTTGTTGATACCGCACTCACTATAAGCGGGCCGAGTGAGGGCTCCCTGACGCCTGGGCAATCTCGGAGGGAACTCACCCGTGCTCCCGTGCGGGAGTCGCCGGTCACCCTCCGTTCGCTAACGATTCACCTCCATCTCTCCACATCACTCGCGAGGTGGATTGACTTGTACCCCGAGAACCTGCGTAACTGGGTGACAGTGCTCACCGACACGACTCCCAGCCCTCGACACGCCGCGGCCTCCGGCGGCCCGCGGCGCTCTCGAGCGCCTCGGCGGAGGCTTCCCAGCCGGCGTCTCACGGGCGTCGCCGTGGTGCTGCTGCTCGCCGCCGGGCTCGTCGCCTCCGCGACCGCCCTCCCCCGCGACCCCGCCGACGCTGCTGCGTCGTCGGCCGGCGCAGCCTCTCCCCAGGCCGGCCAGGGCGCAGGATCGACGTCGGTCGCCACCCCCTCGAGCGCTCCCGCCCCTGCGCCCACCATCCAGGTCGGCGACTCCGCCACGGGTCGCACGACGGCGCGCGGCACGGGAGACCCCGGGGCGTCGCTCCGCGTGCTCGACCCCGCGCATCCTGCATCGTCGCTCTGCAGCACCGCAGTCGGCGCCGACGGCAGCTGGTCGTGCGTCGTCACGGTCTCGAGCGGCGCCGGGCTCCGGCTGACCGTCCGCGACCTCACCAACACCTCCCTCGCCGACGTCACGTCGCCCACCTTCTCGGTGCTCGCGCCGCCTGTCCTCGCGACGGCGTCGGGTATCTCGGTCGGCGCGAAGGTCAGCGGCACCGCCTACCCGAGGGCGACCGTCACGACCACGCTCACCTCCTCGACGGGCCGCACTTCCCGAGTAACCGCGACGGCGGACGCCTCCGGGGCCTGGCAGTCGATCCTGCCGGCGTCGTCCGTGCCCACGGGCCGCTACACGGCGAGCGCCACGCAGTCGTCCGGGAGCGTCCCCGACGTGCCGGTGTCCGCCGCGTCGTCCGCCATCTCGATCAGCGTCGACCGCGAGGCCCCCGCCGCGCCCCGTGTCGACCAGCCGGTCGCCGGATCGACCGTCACCGGCCAGCCGCTCGTCTTCTCCGGGCGCGGCGAGAACGGCGACACCGTCACCGCCTACGTCGACAGCAACCCCGTCTGCACGGCCGTCGTCTCCCGGGGCCGCTGGAGCTGCACGTCGACAGGGCTCCTCATCCCCTCCGGCACGCGCACGGTGCAGGCTGCCGCGCGCGACTCCGCCGGCAACTACGGGGCTCCGTCGGCCGGCGCGCTGGTCGTCTTCGCCCAGCAGGCCGCTCCGGGCACGTCGCCGGCGACCTCCTCGCCCGCCGCACCGGGCTCGTCGGCTGCGCCGGCGCCGTCGCCGTCGTCCAGTGCGGAGGCTTCCGCGCCCGGTGCCGGCTCGCCGGGCGGCCCAGGGTCGTCAGGCAGCAGCGGATCCGCCGGCGGATCCGGCTCGGCAGGCGGCGGCTCCTCATCGGGCGGCGGCCCGGCGAAGGCTCCGGGCGCAGGATCACCGGGCGGTCCGGCCGACGTCGGCGGTGGCTCCTCGTCGACCTCCGCGTCGTCGTGGACCGCGTCCACCGGCTTCGGCCGCAATCTGCCCACCCTCCGCGAGGGTCTCGGCGGCGGCACCTGGCTGTGGGCGCTTGCGCTCGGGCTCGTCTTCGTCCTGCTCGTCCTGGCCCCGCTCCGGCTCGCGGCGTCGGCGCTCGGCGGTCGCCTCGCGCTCCGCGCCCGGCGCCTGACCGGCCGCAATCGGGCGCGCACCGACACCTCCACCGACGTAGACGCGCTGTCTCCGATAGCGGCCACCGCCATCGCCCTCGGCTCCGGCGCCCTCCTCGTCGCCCTCGCCGCCGGTGTCGACGACCAGCTCCGCTACGTGCGGCTCGTCGTCGCGATCATCATCGGGCTGGGCCTCATCAACGGCCTGGGCGTCGTCCTGCCGACCTGGATCGCCGGGCGCCGGCTGGGGCTCGCCACGAGCCTCCGCGTCTCACCGCGCCTCCTCGCCGCCGCAGCGCTCGCCTGCCTCGCCACGCGGATCTTCGACATCGACCCGCCGATGGTGCTCGGCGTCCTCGTGGTCGCGGGGCTCGTCGACTCGGCCGGGCAGAGCCGCGACGAGGCGGGCGATGTCCGCCGCGGCGGGATCCTCGCCATCGCGCAGCTGTCGTCGCTCGCCCTGGTGTCGTTCGCGGCGTGGGTCGCGCACGGGCTGATCCCGCTGGGCGACACGGTCTTCGCCGTCGAGATCACCCGCGAGACGCTCGCGACGGTGTGTCTCGCGGGGCTCGGCTCTCTCATCGTCCTGCTCGTCCCGATCGGGACCCTGCCGGGCCGCGCGCTCTACTCGTGGTCGCGGCCCACCCTCGTCGGGCTCGGCGTCGTCGGCGTGGCCATGGCCGCGGTCGTCTACGCGGGCGACCCGGAGGAGGCGTTCCCGGTGCTGCCCCTCGTGGTGGCGGCCGTCGCCTTCGCCGTGCTCGCGCTCAGCACGTGGGTGTGGGTCCGGTACGTGGAGCCCGCGGGCGACGACGCCGTCTGAACAGCGGTTCTCGAGCCGATGCCCGGGGAGTCCGCTCGGGCGGTGCCCCCGCAGGGACTCGAACCCTGACTGAGGCGATTTTAAGTCGCCTGCCTCTGCCGATTGGGCTACGGGGGCGTGCTGTCTCACTGTACTGAGTGCGCCCCGACCACGAAGAACGCTCCCGACCACGGATGTTCGTGGTCGGGAGCGTCCAGGCAGGTCGAGACCCGCAGTCGAGAGGGGCGCCCTACTCGGCGGCGGGAGCCTCCGCGGCGGCAGGCGTCTTCTTCGCGGCGGCCTTGCGGGGCGCGCGCTTCGGCGCTGCGGCCGGCTCGGCGGCCTTCTCGCCGTCGGCGGGAGTGGCGTAGACCGGGCCGGGCTCGCCCGCCGGCTGGCCGATCTGCGGGGTCGCCGCGGACTCGGACTCGGCTGCGGGAGCGGCCGGCTTCGGACGCGAGGCGAACTCCTCGAATGCGGCGCGGGGCGTGGTCACGTTGTCGAGCGACGCGATGTCGCGGCCGAGGACCGCGTTGTTCGCCCAGCCGGTGACGACGCGGATCTTGCGCTCCCACGACGGCATCGCCAGACCGTGGTAGCCGCGGTGCGCGGCCCACGCCGGGAAGCCCTTCAGCGCGAACTTGCCGCTCTGGAAGACCCCGACGCCGATCCCGAGGCCGGCCACGGCGCCCAGGTTGTCGTGGCGGTAGTCGCGGGTGTTCTCGCCGCGCAGGCTGGCGGTGAGGTTCTTCGCAAGCTGCTTGCCCATGCGGACGGCGTGCTGCGCGTTCGGCACGCAGAAGCCGCCGACGCCGCCGCCGGTGAGGTCGGGGGTCGCCGCGACGTCGCCGCAGGCCCAGGCGTCGGGCACGACGGTGCCGTCTTCGGTGACGATGCGGAGGTCGGGCTGGACGCTGATGCGGCCACGGGCCTCGATCGGGAAGTCGGTGTTGCGGACCACGGGGTTCGCCATGACGCCAGCGGTCCAGACGATGAGGTCGGACTCGAACGACTCGCCGGTCGAGAGCTCGATCTTGCCGCCGACGGCCGACTGGAGCTGCGTGTCGAGGTGCACGATCGCCTGGCGCTCGGCGAGGTTCTTGAGCACCCAGTGGCTCGTCTCAAGCGAGACCTCGGGCATGATCCTGCCCATCGCCTCGACGAGGTGGAAGTGGGTGTCGTCGATGGTGAGGCCCGGGTAGTTCTTGAGGAGGTCGGTCGCGAAGCTGCGGAGCTCGGCGAAGATCTCGATGCCCGCGAAGCCGCCGCCGACGACGACGACGGTCAGGAGACGGTCGCGCAGCGGCCCGGCGGGCAGGTTGGCGGCCTTCTGGAAGTTGGTGAGGAGCTTGTCGCGGATCGCCTGCGCCTCTTCGATCGTCTTGAGGCCGATGGCCTCGTCGGCGACGCCCGGGATCGGGAACGTGCGCGAGACGGCACCGGCGGTCATGACGACCTGGTCGTACTCCATGGTCCACTCGTCGCCGACCTCGGGGGTGATGGTGGCGGTCTTCGTGGCGTGGTCGACCTTCGTCACCTTGGCGGTGATGACGTTCGTGCTCTTCAGGTGACGGCGGAGCGACACGATGGCGTGACGCGGCTCGATCGACCCGGCGGCGACCTCGGGGAGGAACGGCTGGTACGTCATGTAGGGCAGCGGGTCGACCACGGTGACCTCGGCCTCACCCTTGCGCAGCCACTTCTCGAGCTTCCAGGCGGTGTAGAACCCGGCGTATCCGCCGCCGACGATGAGGATCTTGGGCACGAGTGATGGACTCCTTGGTAGGTGGGGACGGAGACCAGGCTAGCGCCTGGCGCGGATCCGTCTGAGATGCCGTGCGGCCCCGATGACGACGGCGAGGAAGATGACTCCGAAAAGAGAATAGACCGTGACCGGGATCCCCACCGAGCGGATCCCCTCGGCGGAGGGCAGGATCCCGTCATCCGTCCCCGCGGCCGTCGCGGTCGTCGGCGTCGCCGTGACCGGGGTCGTCGGCACCGGCTTCGACGTCGCCTGCGGCGTGGCCTCGGCCCGCCGGTGCAGCCGGATCCAGCCGGACAGGTCGCCGAGGGGGTTGCTCGTGACGTGCGCGACGTCGGCCGTGACCGCCTTCTGCGCGTCGACCAGGCCGTGTCCGTAGATGGGCCCCGGCGACGGGGTGCCCTTCGGCGTAGCGGTGGAGACGATGCGCTGGATGACGTCGTCGGCCGAGATCCCCGGGTGGGCTGCGATCACGAGGGCGGCGATGCCGGCGACGATCGGGGTCGCGCCGCTGGTGCCCGACCAGAGGAGGTAGCCGCCACCGGGAGCGACGCCGACGAGGCCCTCGCTCGGAGCCGCGACGCCGATGGTGATGCCCTGACTGGACGCGTCGAAGCTGGCGTTCTTCGCCTGGTCGACGCCGGCGACGGTGAGGACGCCCGGCATCGTCGCGGGCGCTCCGACCTCGTCGGTCCCGCTCCCCCGGTTCCCCGCCGCGGCCACCACCACCACGCCGTGCTTCATTGCGTAGAGAAACGCCCTGTCCCAGCTCGTCGGCCAGTCGAGCGTGTTGCGCGTGAGCGACATGTTGATGACCTTCGCGCCGTGGTCGACGGCCCAGACGACGGCCTTCGCGATCTGCCCGTCGGGGTCGACGGCGCTCGATCCGAACCCGACCGAGATCGACAGCAGGTGCGCCTTCGGAGCCACGCCGATCATCCCGGACGTCGGCCCGGTGCCGCGGCCGGCGATGAGTGATCCGACGAGCGTGCCGTGCGACGAGTCGTCGTCGATCGGCGTCTGACCGTCGGCTCCTCCCTTGCCGGAGAAGTCGGTGCCGCCGGTGACGACCCCCCGGAGCTCGGGGACCGAGCCGTCGACACCCGTGTCGATGACGGCCACGGTCACGCCCTGCCCCTCGGTCGTCGACCAGGCGCTCCGGATGCCGTAGTCGTCGAGCCAGTACTCGCGGGCGCGGAGCGAGTCGGCGCGCGCGGGCTGGGCGGTGACCGTCAGGGCGACGGGGGCGAGCAGGATCGAGAGCGCCAGGGCGACCACCGCGAGGGCGGCGGGGCGGCTGATCCTGCGCATCGGCCCTACTCGCTCTCGGAGGCCGTCGAGACGCCCGAGTAGTCGGGGCAGGTGCAGACGTCGGGGCTCCACGAGGCGCGCTCGAGTGCCAGGTCGCCGAACGGGTTGACGCCCGGCCCGGCCGCGAGCGCGTGCCCTGCGAGCGCGTGCAGGCACTTGATCCGCTCGGGCATGCCGCCGGCCGTCACGTGGTCGATCTCGTCGACGTGCTCGATGCTCTCGCGGTCGGCGAGGTACGCCTCGTGAGCGCGGAGGTACTGCTGTTGCAGCTCGGGGCTGTCGGCCAGGAGAGCGGTAAACTCGGCCATGACGCCGTTGGCCTCGAGCGTCGAGATGGCGGCGGTGGCGCCCGGGTGGCACAGGTAGTACAGCGTCGGGAACGGCGTGCCGTCGCCGAGCCGCGGCTTCGTCGAGACGACCGTGGGGTTGCCGCAGACGCACCGCGCCGCGATGCCGATCACGTCGCGCGCGGGGCGCCCGAGCTGCTGGGTGACGACGAACACGTCGTGCTCGGTCACGGGGGCGAAGGGAGGCGTAGTCATCAGCACTCCAGAATACCGGGCGGGCGAGGGCCCTCCGGCCGGCCTACCTGCCGGTGGTGATGTCGGGCGAGACGAGCTTCTCGGCCGGCTTCGTCGTGAGCCCGGCGTCGAGGACCGACGACATCATGCCGCCGACCCAGTCGACCTTCGGATTCTGGATCTTGTTCGAGATGGTGTCGCCCGACTTCGTCGTCGTGGTCGACCCCGACGCGCGGTCGTCGTCCATCACGAGGTAGCTGTACTCCCCCGGGTACACGTAGAGCAGGCGGTCGCGGGCCTGGGCCTCGATGTAGGCAGGGTCGTTCCAGCGGGCCACGTCGTCTTTCAGGGCTCCGACGTCGGCCTTCTGCTTGTCGACCGACTTCTGGAGCGACGAGATCTGCTGCTGCTGCTGGATGAGCGTCCGGAGGCTCGGGGCCAGGATCACGACGAACAGCACGATGATCACGAGCATGATCAGGCTGAAGCCGGAGAAGCGCATGCCGCGCAGCCAGCCGCCGGCCGCGGTCTCCATGGCGGGCAGGCTCACGGGCACGCGGCGGGTGGAGCCGGTGTCGGTCTTCTGGTGGTCGCTGGCCATGCAGACGACCCTAGGCGACGATCGCGCAGGATCCCGGAGCGGCACGACGGCCAAGGCCATCTGCCGGGTCCGCGTCGTCCTGCCTCGCGCTCCGGCGCCCCCGCCCCGCGCGCGACGAAGGCCGCGCGCGACGAAGGCCCGCCTCGCGCGGACGCGGGACGGGCCTTCGGCGGAGCGGACTACGCGGTGAAGCGCGGGAAGGCGCTGCGGCCGGCGTAGACCGCGGCGTCGCCGAGCTCCTCCTCGATGCGGAGGAGCTGGTTGTACTTCGCGACGCGCTCGGAGCGGGCCGGAGCGCCGGTCTTGATCTGGCCGCCGTCGGTCGCGACCGCGAGGTCGGCGATCGTGGTGTCTTCGGTCTCGCCGGAGCGGTGCGACATCACGGTCTTGTAGCCGGAGCGCTGGGCGAGGGCGACCGCGTCGAGCGTCTCGGTCAGGGTGCCGATCTGGTTGACCTTGACCAGCAGGGCGTTCGCGGCGCCGGCCTCGATGCCGCGGGCGAGGCGGGTCGGGTTGGTGACGAACAGGTCGTCACCGACGATCTGCGTCTTGGTGCCGATGACGCTCGTCAGGTGGGCCCAGCCCTCCCAGTCGTCTTCGTCGAGCGGGTCTTCGATGGTGACCAGCGGGTACGAGGCGACGAGCTCCTCGTAGTAGGCCGACATCTCTTCGGCGCTCTTCGAGCCGCCCTCGAACGCGTACGAGCCGTTCGTGAAGAACTCGCTCGAGGCGACGTCGAGGCCGAGCGCGATGTCGGTGCCGGGCGTGAAGCCGGCCTTGGTGATGGCCTCGACCAGGAGGTCGAGCGCGGCACGGTTGCTGTCGAGGTTCGGCGCGAAGCCGCCCTCGTCGCCGAGACCGGTGGAGAGGCCCTTCGACTTCAGCTCGGCCTTCAGCACGTGGTAGGTCTCGGTGCCCCAGCGGAGGGCCTCGGAGAACGAGGAGGCACCGATCGGCAGGATCATGAACTCCTGGATGTCGACGTTGCTGTCGGCGTGCGAGCCGCCGTTGATGACGTTCATCATCGGGACGGGCAGCGTGTGCGCGTTCGGGCCGCCGACGTAGCGGAACAGCGGGAGGTCGGCCGAGTCGGCTGCGGCGCGGGCGACGGCGAGCGAGACGCCGAGGATCGCGTTGGCGCCGAGGCGCTTCTTGTTCTCGGTGCCGTCGAGCTCGATCATGGCGTGGTCGATGAGGCGCTGGTCGGTCGCGTCGAGGCCCTCGATGGCCGGCCCGATCTCGTCGATGACGGCGTCGACGGCCTTGAGCACGCCCTTGCCCTGGTAGCGCTCCTTGTCGCCGTCGCGCAGCTCGTAGGCCTCGAAGGCACCGGTCGACGCGCCCGAGGGCACGGCCGCCCTGGCGACGACGCCGTCGTCGAGCAGGACTTCGACCTCGACGGTGGGGTTGCCCCGCGAGTCGAGGATTTCGCGGGCGCCTACGGCGTCGATTGCTGCCACGGAGAACTCCTTAGATCGTGTTGTTCGTAGCGGGCTGAAGCCCGAGGCAATCCTAGCGACCGCGGCAAAACGGCCGCGCGCGCTCTCCACAGGCCCGGCGCCCCCTCGGGGCGGACGGCGCCGGCAGGATCACGCCAACCCGCGGAACTCCAGCGTCTCGGCGGTCTGGTCGGCGCTCTGCACGACGGCGAACCGGCCGTAGCCGAGGGCCGCGAGCCCGGAGAGCTGGTTCTTGAGGTTCCTGGCCTTCCGGTCGAGGCGGACCCGGGGTTCGACGCCCTCCGCCGCGTGGAGGGCCGCCACCTCGTGCTGCAGGCGGACCAGAGCGGCAGGATCGAGGGACGCGTCGTACAGCAGCACGACACCCTCCCCGCCCGTGTCGCCCGGCAGCTCCACCAGGTCGACGAGCCTCTCGAACCCCAGCGAGAAGCCGGCCGCCGGGACGTCGGCGCCGAGGAATCGCCCGATCATGCCGTCGTACCGGCCGCCGCCGCCGAGGGAGTAGCCGAAGTCGGGGTGAGCGACCTCGAAGATCGTGCCGGTGTAGTAGCCCATGCCGCGGACGAGGGTGGGGTCGAACTCGAGGGCCGCGTCGGGGAGCGCTGCGCGCAGGGCGAGCAGGTCGGCGAAAGCGGCCTCGTCGAGCCACTCGGCGCCGCCGGACAGCGACTCCCACGTCGAGGCGGCGAGCTCCTCGAGCTGCGCCTCGAGGCCCGCGGTGGGCACGTCGATTCCGGCGAGCTCCGTGACGACGCCGCCGACCCCGATCTTGTCGAGCTTGTCGATGATGACGAGCGCGGTGTCGAAGCGGTCGAGCGGCACGTTCCAGTGGGCGAGGAGGGCGAGCAGGATCCTGCGGTCGTTGATCCGGATCGTCGTGCCGATGAGACCGAGGCGCGCGAGCACGGCCGAGGTCGCCGAGAGGAGCTCGATCTCGGCCATCGCGGAGGGCTCGCCGATGATGTCGATGTCGCACTGCACGAACTGGCGGTAGCGCCCCTTCTGCGGCTTCTCGGCCCGCCAGACGGGTGCGATCTGGACGGCACGGAAGACCGGCGGCAGCTCGGCGCGGTGCGTGGCGTAGAACCGGGCCAGCGGCACGGTCAGGTCGAAGCGCAGGCCGAGGTCGGCGAGGTCGAGCGGGGTGGCCGCCGTGCGGAGGTCGTCGGTGCTGAGGGCCCGGCGCAGGACAGCGAACGCGAGCTTCTCGTTGTCTCCGCCGAGACCCGCGTGGAGCCGCTCGCTGTCTTCGACGACGGGCGTCTCGATCTCGTCGAAGCCGAAGGAGCGGTAGGTCGACCGGATCGTGTCGAGCACGAGGTCGCGCCGGCGCTTGTCGGAGGGCAGGAAGTCGCGCATGCCGCGGGGCGGGGTCACGGGAGAGGGCATGCGCCGATTCTTCCAGACGCGAGCGGCTCGGCGTTTGCGCTCATCTGAAATGTGAAGTACGCTGTTCATATCCGGTTCAGCCCAAGCAGTCTCCACCGGGTGTCAGACTCGGCCGAAGGGTGTCCTCTCCCCCTCCGGTCGACCGACGACAGGCGCGAATCGGGTTGCGCGCCTGTCAGCCAGAGGTTCGTCCCATCCCTGCGGAGACGAGCCCGACTGGTCGGCGGTGTCCGGAGCGATTGCCCGGGCACCGCCGCTTCTCGTTGCGGGGTGCTGCTGCGCTACGGGTGATGCTGCGTTGCGGGGTGCTGCTGCGTTGCGGGGTGCTGCTGCTCGCTCGGCCGTGGCTGCCAGCACGGCCGAAGGACGTTCTGACGTCGGAAGGACGATCGAGACCGTCCTCGCGACGTGAGAACGCACTCGGGCCGGGCGCGACGCCCTAGGCGGCAGCGATGCCGGCGAGATCGCGCACCCGCGCGGCGAACGCGTCGACGTGCAGCCGGTAGCCGGCCGTGACGCGCGCGAGGTCTCCGGTGGCGAGCGCGTCGTACAGGAGTCCGTAGATCGCGTCGGTGAAGAGGCGCGCCTCGACGTCGGCGCGCTCCGGCTGAGCGCCGCGGCCCACGCACCAGGCCGTGGTGAAGGCGTGCCAGCGGGCGACCGCCGCCCGGCCCACCCCGCTCGGCTGGCCCTGCGCCATCTCGAGCATCGCCGCCTCCAGCTCCAGGCGGTGCAGCTGCAGCTCCCGGGGCGAGGTGACGACGTCCCACGACGAGGCCATGAACTCCCGCCACGCCTCCTCGTCGAGCGAGCCCGCGTCGATGGCGAGCAGGCCGTCGTGCCGCGACACGATCGCCCGGACGATCTCCTCCACGAGCTGAGCGCGGTTGCCGAAGTGGTAGACGAAGACGTAGGTGCTGACACCCAGAGCCTCCGCGAGCGTGCGGAACGACACCGTCGCGAGAGTGCGTCCGGTCAGGTGGTCGAGGATCTGCCCCAGGAGCTCGGGCTTCCGGGTCGGGTCGGCGCGTCGGGGCATCGGGCTCGTCTCTCGTGTCGCTTCGGCGGCCGTGATCCGCGGCCGGGTGAGCGACGATCACGATAACAGAGGACGCTTCCTCGACGGGTCCTGTCCGACGACCGCCCCCCGTGAGCAGTTACAGATGATCCTTCTGAAATACTGAGAACGAGTTTGTGACATTTCAGTCGTGTGTAAGATGAGGTGTCGCGCTGAACAAGCGCGGCCGAGCATGGCTGATCACCTGCTCGGGCGGGGTCCCCTCTATTCGGGTTGTGGGGTGCCCCGCCGTCTCCTCTCCGCCTCGCGCAGGGCGCTCTCCCGCTCGCGCAGGGCCCCGCGGAGGGCCCGCTCCGCGTCCCAGCCACGGCTCGACGCCTCGTCGACCCGCTCGAGGAGCCAACGCCCCCAGGCCTCTTCGGAGTCGGGCTCCGGCGCCGTGACGGGGGCGCAGGATCCTGCGGGCTCCGACACCGCGCCCGTCGCCTCGGCCCTCGACCCGATCTTCTGCGCGCGTGCCAGCGCCGGCAGCCCGAGCGGCACCCCGTCGTACGCGCTCTCCCGGGAGGTCTTCTCGCGTGCCTTCGCCGCCGACCACAGCCGCACGATGTCGTCGACCCCGTTCGCGCTGTCGGCGCCGAAGACGTGCGGGTGGCGGCGGCGGATCTTCTCGTCCACCTCGGCCACGACGTCTCCGAGGTCGAAGCCCTCGCCCGAGCGGGAGGCGATGCCCGCGTGGAGGACCACCTGGTAGAGCACGTCGCCGAGCTCCTCGCGGAGGTCTGTCACGTCGCCGTCCTCGATCGCCTCGACGAGCTCGTAGGTCTCCTCGATCAGGTACGTGACGAGAGAGCGGTGCGTCTGGGCGCGGTTCCACTCGCAGCCGGGCGGGTCGAGGAGCGCGTCGACCGTGCTCACGAGGTCGCGGAGGGCCTGATCCTGCTCGGTCTCTGGCACTGGGCTCCCGTCGTCCGCCGTCACTCCCCTCACGATAGGATCGTTCTCGGTGAGTCGGGAAGTCTGGTCGACACTTTCTTTCTCGACCCTCGATTGGACTCCATGAGCCTCCTCCGATCCGAACGCGCCTCTGCCGGTCTCCTCCTCGGCGCCGCTGTCCTCGGCCTCGTCCTCGCCAACCTGCCCACCGGGCCCGGTCTCCTCCCGATCAAAGACCACCACCTCGACATCCCGGCGCTCGGCCTGAACCTCTCGGTCGGGCACTGGGTCAGCGACGGCCTCCTCGCGCTGTTCTTCTTCGTCGTCGCGGTCGACCTCAAGCACGAGCTGCTCCGCGGCGACCTCAACTCGGTCTCCAAGGCCGTCGTGCCGGCGATCGCGGCCGTCGGCGGGGTCCTCGCCCCGGCCGGGCTGTACGCGCTCGTCACGCTCGGCACCCGCTACGGTTCCGGCTGGCCGATCCCGACGGCGACCGACATCGCCTTCGCCCTCGGCGTCCTGGCCGTGTTCGGCTCGGCGCTCCCCGGCCGCATCCGGGTGTTCCTCCTGGCGCTGGCGGTGCTCGACGACCTGATCGCGATCCTGATCATCGCCATCTTCTTCACCCACGGCAGCGACCTGCTGTTCCTCGGGCTGGCGGTCGTGTCGGTCGTCGTGACGTTCGTCGCCGGGCGGTTCCTCGGCCGGTTCGAGGGAGCCCTGGCGGTGCTGGCCGTCGTGGTCGTCGTGCTCCTGGCCGTCGTGACCTGGTACCTGGTCTACCGGTCGGGCGTGCACGCGACGATCGCCGCCGTCGCCGTGGGCCTCGTGCTCCCGCTGAAGCCCGCGCGCAAGGCGGTCCACGCGCTCGAGCCCGTCACCAACGGCGTGGTCCTTCCGGTGTTCGCCTTCGCCGCCGCCGCTGTCGTCGTGCCGAGCGTCGGCCTCGGCGAGCTGAGCCCGGTGTTCTGGGCGATCGTCGTCGCGCTGCCCGTCGGCAAGCTCATCGGCATCACCGTCGCCGGCGGCATCGCGTCGCGCATCTTCCGCAACCCGGATCCTGCCCGGCGCAGCCAGACGCTCAGCATCCGCGAGCTCGTCGCCGTGGCGATGCTCGGCGGGATCGGGTTCACCGTGTCGCTGCTGATGAACGAGCTGGCCTTCGCACGGTCGCAGGAGATCGTCGACGAGGGGACCCTGGCCGTGCTCCTCGGATCGGCGGTGTCGATCGTGATCGCGGCCGTGCTGGTCCGCGGGCTGAAGCAGGCCGACTCCCGCCGTCGCCGCGCTGCCCACGAGGCCGCCGTCGCTGCGAAGGCCGCCCGCCCCTAGGTTCGCGCGAGGCAGGACGACGGCCGCGAGAACAGCGGCCGCCGCAGCCTGCGCTCAGCCCTGCGACGCAGCGCTCAGCCCTGCGACGCAGCGCTGTCGGCCGCCGAGCTCGGCGCCTCGGCCCCGTAAACGCTGGTGAGCAGCTGCTCCACCCACGTGATCAGCTCGGCGTCGGGCAGCGGCTCGCCGTGCTTGCGCGGCATCGGGACCGTGACCGACTTCGTCTGCGCGAAGTAGCGCGCGCCCGGGAACAGCCGCTGCAGCCGCAGCTGCACGCTGTCGGCCAGCTCGAACGACGCGACGCGGAGGTTCGACCCCATCGCGACGACCTCGCTGAGGCCGGTCTTCTGCGCCATCCTGCGGAGCCTCGACACCTCGATGAGCGCGAGCACCTGCGCCGGCGGCTCGCCGTAGCGGTCGGTGAGCTCTTCGAGCACCTGCGTGATCTGCTCGTCGCTCGACGTCGGCGACGACGCGGTCGACAGCTTCTGGTAGGCCTCGAGGCGGAGGCGCTCGCTCTCGACGTACTCGTCGGGGATGTGCGCGTCGACGGGCAGCTCGAGCCGGAGCTCGGTCTGCCCCTCGGCGACATCGCCGCGGAACGCGTTGACGGCCTCGCCGATCATCCGCAGGTAGAGATCGAACCCGACGCCCGCGATGTGGCCGGACTGCTCGCCGCCGAGCAGGTTGCCGGCGCCGCGGATCTCGAGGTCTTTCAGCGCGACCTGCATGCCCGCGCCGAGCTCGTTGTTCGCCGCGATCGTCTCGAGCCGGCCTTGAGCGGTCTCGGAGAGCGGCTTGTCGGCGTCGTAGAGGAAGTACGCGTACCCGCGCTCGCGACCTCGGCCCACGCGGCCGCGCAGCTGGTGCAGCTGCGACAGCCCGTAGCGGTCGGCGCGGTCGATGATCAGCGTGTTGGCGTTGGCGATGTCGAGACCCGTCTCGATGATGGTCGTCGAGACGAGCACGTCGAACTTGCGCTCCCAGAAGTCGACCATGACCTGTTCGAGCGCCGACTCCGGCATCTGACCGTGAGCGATCGCGATCCTGGCCTCGGGCACCAGCTCGGCGATCTGCGCCGCGGTGCGGTTGATCGACGAGACGCGGTTGTGCACGAAGAACACCTGGCCCTCGCGGAGGAGCTCGCGCCGGATGGCCGCCGCGATCTGGCGGTCGCTGTTGGGGCCGACGAACGTCAGGATCGGGTGGCGGTCTTCGGGCGGGGTCGCCAGCGTCGACATCTCGCGGATGCCGGTGACCGCCATCTCGAGGGTCCGCGGAATGGGGGTCGCGCTCATCGCGAGGATGTCGACGTTGGTCTTGAGCTTCTTGAGCTGGTCTTTGTGCTCGACGCCGAACCGCTGCTCCTCGTCGATGATGACGAGGCCGAGGTCTTTGAACGAGAGGCCGTCGGTCAGGATGCGGTGGGTGCCGATGACGATGTCGACCGTGCCGTCGGTGATGCCCGCGATCGTCTCTTTCGACTCCTTCGCTGTCTGGAACCGCGACAGGGCGCGCAGGTGCACCGGGAACCCGGCGAAGCGCTCGGCGAAGGTCTCCATGTGCTGCTTGACCAGCAGCGTGGTCGGCACGAGCATAGCGACCTGCTTGCCGTCTTGGACGGCCTTGAACGCGGCTCGGATCGCGACCTCGGTCTTGCCGTAGCCGACGTCGCCCGAGATGAGGCGGTCCATCGGGATCGGCCGCTCCATGTCGGCCTTGATCTCGTCGATGGTCGTCAGCTGGTCGGGCGTCTCGGCGAACGGGAACGCCTCTTCGAGCTCGCGCTGCCAGGGGGTGTCGGGACTGAAGGCGTAGCCCTTCGACGCCATGCGGGCCGAGTAGAGCTTGACGAGCTCGACGGCGATGTCGCGGACGGCCCGGCGCGCCTTGCCCTTGGCCTGCGACCAGTCGCTGCCGCCCATCTTCGACAGCTTGGGCGCCTCGCCGCCGACGTAGCGGCTGAGGAGGTCGAGCTGGTCGGTGGGCACGTAGAGGCGGTCGCCGGCCTGGCCGCGCTTCGAGGGCGCGTACTCGAGCACGAGGTACTCGCGGCTGTGCTTGACGGCGTTGCGGCCGCCGGT
Source organism: Frondihabitans peucedani (assembly GCF_039537585.1). Classification (NCBI taxonomy): domain Bacteria; kingdom Bacillati; phylum Actinomycetota; class Actinomycetes; order Micrococcales; family Microbacteriaceae; genus Frondihabitans; species Frondihabitans peucedani. The sequence goes on along the minus strand of NZ_BAABAU010000005.1, from coordinate 114,858 downwards.
CGAGACCTCGCGGCTGGTCAGCTCGAGGAACCGGCCGATGCCGTGAGTCGAGTGCACGACGATGTCGCCCGCCTTGAGCTGCAGCGGGTCGACGACGTTCTTGCGGCGGGAGGCGAGCTTCTTGACCTGCCGCGACTCGTAGCCGGCGGCACGGCCGAAGAAGTCGGACTCGCCGAGCACGGCGATCCTCGCCTCGGCCAGCTCGAAGCCGGCCTCGATCCCGCCCGCCACGAGGTGGACGACACCCGGCTCGAGCGTGTCGGGGAGGGCGTCTTCGAGGCGTGCGGCGATGCCGCGGTCGGCCAGGACGTCGCGGGCGCGCTCGACGAGCCCTGCTCCCCTGGCGGTCACGACGACGCTCCAGCCGTCGGCCACTCGCGCGGCGACGTGGTCGAGGGCGCCCTCCGCGTTGCCCGAGAAGCTCGGCACGGTGTCGGCGTCGACGCGCACGTAGTCGCCCGCGGCCGCGATCTTCTCCTCGTCGGTCAGCACGATGCCGGAGTCGAACCCGGACAGCGACCACCAGGTGCGGTCGCCCGCCTGGTCGCGGAGGTCGCGCGGCGACAGGAAGTCGCCCGAGTCGAGGTCGATCGGGGCCTCGGCGCCGGCGGTCGCAGCACTCCAGGCCGCCTCGAGGAACTCGCGGTTCGTCTCGGCGAGGCTCTTGGCCCGCGAGACGACCCGCTCGGGCGACAGCACCGCGATGGCGCAGGATGCGGGCAGGTAGTGGGTCAGCGGCACCAGCCGGTGCACGAGGGCCGGCGCCAGCGACTCCATGCCCTCGACGGGGATGCCCTGGCCGAGCTTCTCGAGCATCTGCGCGAGGCTGGGGAACTCGTGCTGCATCTCGCGCGCCCGCTGCCGGACCGACTCGGTCAGCAGCATCTCGCGGCTCGGCGGCAGCTCGACGCCGTCGACGGTGGAGTCGAGGCTCCGCTGGTCGGCGACCGAGAAGAGCTTGATCTGGTCGACCTCGTCGCCGAAGAAGTCGACGCGCACCGGGTGCTCGGAGGTCGGCGGGAACACGTCGAGGATGCCGCCGCGCACGGCGAACTCGCCGCGGCGCGTGACCATGTCGACCCGCGCGTAGGCGAGGTCGACCAGCTGCGTCGAGATGAGCGCCAGGTCGTAGCCGCGACCGCCGGTGGTGAGGACGACCGGGTCGATGTCGGCGAGGTTGTCGGAGATGGGCTGGAGTGCCGCGCGCACGCCGGCGACCAGCACGAGGGGCTTCGCCTGCGCAGGATCGGCGGACACCTCGCTCTGCCACGCGCCGAGCCGCCGCAGGGCGTGGATCCGCTTGCCCACCGTCTCGGCGCTCGGGCTCAGACGCTCGTGCGGGAGGGTCTCCCACGCGGGGAACTCGATGACCTCGGCGTCGGGGAGGTAGCTGGCCATGGAGCCGCGGACCGCCTCGGACTCGCGGCCCGTGGCGGTGATGACGAGGAGGGCCTGCGGGGTGCCGCCGGCCTGCTCGGCGCGGCGCGCGAGGAGGCCCGCGAGGAGCGGGATCCGGAGGCCGTCGACGAGCGAGAAGTCGGTCGAGCCGCCGGACTTCTCGAGGGCGGCGTCGAACGTGGAGGCGCGCGAAAGCGCCGGAATCAAGCCCTGGAGGATCACTCGTACGAGTGTACGGGGAGCCTCCGACAAGCGGCTGGGGTGTTCGCGGGAGGCGATGCCCGAGCGCCGGGCTCCTGGTCGGGCTCCTGGCCGGGCTCCCGGTCGGGCTGCCGGCCGGGTCAGCGCCGGGCGCGGTCCATCGCTCCGACGACGACGGCGTGCGGCAGCGTGAGCGCGGAGATCAGGACGAGGTAGATGCCGAGGAGGGCGGAGGGCGAGCCACCGGCCCGCGGCGAGAGCGCGACGAACAGCCCGACGAGCAGCGCCAGCGCCGCCAGGGTGATCGGCGCGGCCTGGAGGGAGAAGCGCGCGAGCACGGCTCCCCAGCGGTTCTCGAGCGCGGGCCCCGCGAGCGCGGCATCGATCAGCGAGAGCCGCACGATGTGCCGCAGGGAGTGCCAGAGCGAGAAGTAGAGGCCGACGGCGAGGACGGGCGGCACCACCGAGAAAAAGGCGATGAGGAGCGTGACCTCGCCGAGGTCGCCGAGGAGGGAGCGGCGTCCGTCGGGCGTCTGGCCGTGAGCGCGGTACTCGGCCAGGACGACCGCCGCGACCAGGACGCCGAGTCCGGCCGCGAGGCCGATCCTGACCGGGCCGGACACGGCGCCCGGAGGAGCACCGACGCCGAAGGCGCGGGTCGTCGAGGCGAGGACGCCGCCGTAGGTCTCGGGGAAGGCGAGGAGAGGGACGATCATCGGCAGGGCTCCGCGGAGGAGCGGGACGGTGACGACGCGCGAGCCGGAGAGCCGGCGGCCGCGCGCCGAGACCGCGTGCGCGTCGCCGGTGCCCCAGTGGAACCAGGTCAGAGCGATGAAGAAGACCGAGGCCGCGACCGGGGCGACGGTCCACAGCCCGAGGACCAGGCCGCCGAGCACGAGATAGAGGTGCACCACGGGGCCGACCGTGCGCAGCGATGCCGGCCGACCCGCCAGCCGCGCCGGGACGAGGTGGTCGAGCGCTCCGTGCGGCAGCCCGAAGAGGACGAGCCCGAGCGCGAACGGGATGATCTGCACGGCAGCCGGGATGGGGACTCCCGCCGCGCACACGAGCGTGATCGCGACCAGGACGACGTCGACGGGGACGAAGAGCCTCCGCCTGGCGAGGACCCAGACCGCGCGGTCAGCGGGAGCCAGCACGAGAGCGGGAGCCGGCGCGGGAGAGGGCCCGGCGGACGAGGGAGATGCCGAGGCCGAGGCCGAGGACGGTCCGGCCGGCCTCGACGAGGAACACGCGCTTCGGCAGTGCCAGGATCAGGCGCGCGATGTCGGAGGGACGGCTCCGGTCGGACAGGAACCGCACCAGGGCGTCCGGCGGGAGACGGCCGAACATGAGCGCGAACACCTTCGGCGCCGCGTCCGGACGGTCCGCGAGGAAGCGCAGGAACACGCGGTCGAGGAGCGAGCAGCGCGGCTCCGGCAGCGCGTCTCTGCTCTGGCCGAGCAGCCACCTGGCCGTCGCGTCGCTCGCCCGCTGGATGCGCAGGAACGTGTAGCCCGTGCTCGGCCGGGTCGCGCCGCCCAGCGTCCCGACGACGGCGACTCCGGAGTCGGACCGCGCCCGGAACGCGTGGTCGGTCATCGGGATCACCCCGCGCTCCTCGGCGAGCACCTCGTAGTCGCCCTCGTCGAGGCCGTGCCGGTCTCGGAGGTACGCGCGGAGCTCCGAGCGGTGCTCCTCGAGGGTCACCGGCGCGTCGGACAGGTAGACGTTCTCGACGAGCGCCTCGCACGGCGACACGGGGAGCAGGTAGCCGAACCGGAGGCCCCGCGACTGGTCGACGTCGAAGTCCATCAGCACGGCCTCCCCCGGATCGAAGACCGGGTCGCGCGTGACGATGTGCTGCCCGACGAAGGCCTGCGGGATCCAGGTCGACCGCGAGCGGATCGCGGCGATCTCGGCCGGGGAGGGCCGCAGACCCCGGGCGTCGGCGACCCGGCTGGAGCGCACGGTGAAGCGGGCCGTCGTCGCCTCGTAGCCGGAGGGGATCGTGCGGTATCCGGCGACCGGCTCGCCGAGCAGGAGCTCGACGTTCGGGTGCTCTGCCAGCCTGCCGAGGGCGTAGCGGTAGAAGTCGTTGGCGGCGAGCGAGAGATAGGGGGTGTCGGGTGCCGACGAGTGCACGTCGTCGCTCGCGGTGCGGACGCGCCAGCTGCCCCAGGCAGCGCGGGCGAGGTGGCTGAACCGGGTGTCCTCGACGTCCCAGTAGCTCCAGGTGCGGTCGTCGGCGTACTCGGTCCGGGCGTCGATCAGCAGGATCGGGCCGGTCGCACCGTTCTCGACGAGCGCGAGGCAGAGCGACAGGGCGGAGCATCCTGCGCCCAGGATCACGACGTCGTACGCGTCTGCGGAGGGCTCGCGGACGAGAAGGGGGTCCGGCACCCGGACCACGGCGCCCCGAGGGAGCGGCGCCGTGGTCCGGAGGACCGGATCGAGAGGATCGGAGAGAAGCACGGACCTGCTCCGAGCCGATCTCAGGCTGCGGAGCGGGAGCGTTCCGCGGGGACTGCGACGTCGTCGTGCGACCCCTCGATCTCGCGGAACGTCGGATCGTCGTCGTACGACTTGATCTTCGCGACCGAGAAGATGATGAGGGCGTACACGGCCTTCGCGACGATGTCGGCGATCGAGTAGCCGACCTGCTTGCCGACCCAGGCGTCCGCACCCTCGATGTTCAGGAGCGGGAGCAGGTAGGCGACCGGGTAGACGCCCCAGCTCAGCAGCAGCAGGAAGCGGAGCCGGCCGAGCGTGCCCCGGACCCCCGCGGGCTGCGTCTTGAGCGACTTGCTGAGCTGCGTGAACAGGACGAACAGGATGTAGGCGAACGGGATGGTCGAGAGCAGCCCGAAGAGGCCGCGGAGGCCGTTGTCGCCACTGATCTCGCCGGGGTAGCCGAGAGCGATCATGAGGGCGGCCGCCGGGACGAGTCGCACCAGGAGGCGGCGCTGGATGCTCCGGGCGAGCGCGAGGACGGCGACGAGCTCCACCAGCAGCAGCGGCACCGTCAGGAGCCAGTCGACGTACCGGTAGCCCTCGTTGAACGCCTCGCCGGCGGCCTGGCTGTAGGTGCCGGTGCCGCCCACGGACTTCGTGACGAACGCTCCCTTGAAGGAGTCGAAGATGCGGAAGTAGTGGTACGCCGCGATGCCGCAGACGATGATCGCCACCGTGATGGCCTGCCGGTACCGGGGCAGGATCCTCGGGAGGGAGATCAGCAGGAAGATCGCCGTGAACAGCTGCGAGGCGATCACCAGCGACAGGAAGTTGTAGACGGTCTCATACTGCCCGTGCGTGAGCATTGTGGGAATCACGTTGTCCTCCAGTGGACGTCGATCAGTGTGCGGGCGTCGGGCTGACGCACCAAGTGATTCGGATGCTAAACCGTTAACGAGCTAAATGAAACGATGATCTCTCGGAATCGAGCGGGTATTCTGACGCTTCGGTCATGACAGCGCTCGGCGAGCGCCCGAACGGAGGCCTGTGGCGAGCGAAGACGTGGAGATCCACGAGCTGAGCGGGTTCGCGGATGCCGCGATCCGCCTCTTCCGGGCCCTCGAGGCGAACCGTCAGCGGCTCGCGACCAGCCACGGCCTGTCGAGCCTCGAGCTGCGGGCGCTCCTGCGGGTCGCCGCTCAGGGCAGGGTGACGCCGAAGATCCTCGCGACCGACCTGGCCGTGACCAAGGGGGCGGTGACCGGCCTCTCCGACCGGCTCATCTCGCTCGGCCACCTGCGGCGCGCGGAGCACCCGAGCGACCGCCGCAGCCTGTTCCTCGAGCTCACTCCCGAGGGCAACGCCGTCATGCGCGGCATCCACACGTCGTTCCGCGAGATGATCGAGGCGGCCACGGGCGTCGTCGACGACAGCGCCCTCGAGGTCACGACCAGGTCGATCGGTGCCGTCGCGGCCGAGATCGACCTGGCGCTGAAGCGCTCCGGCGACCCCGATCCCTCCGCCCGGGCCTGACGGCCTCCCGGACACCCAGCAGGATCATCACGGCCGCGTAGGCGAAGAGGGCTCCGGCCGCCGAGGGCACCACCCACGACCGCCCCGGGCCGTCGACCGCCTGGTTGACCCAGCCCAGGCCCGGCACCGAGTACCAGACGGTCCCCCGGAGCTGGACTGCGCGGACCGCTTCCTGGTCGGCACGGGCGTTCGCGTCGCCGCGGAAGGTGAACAGCCGGTCGCCGGCGGAGGTCGTCGTGATGGCCTTGACCCGGTGAGTGACGACCTCGGGGCGCCCCGACTGCAGCTGGTACGTGGCGATCTGCCCGACCCGGACGTCGGCGGGAGCCGTCGGGCGGACCACGACGAGGGTGCCGGGCGGGAGGGTCGGCGTCATCGACGAGGTCAGGACCGTCAGCGGGGTCGAGCCGGTCGCGCGCGGCACGACGACGAGGACCGCCGCGAGACCGGCGACGACCAGCAGGAGGCCGAGGCTGAGGCCGAGCACGAGGGCGCGCAGGATCGGGCGGGTCACGTCGTCACCCGCCGCAGACCACGGTCCGCGCCGCGTTCGACTCGGCGAACGTGACGGTGCCGGTCGCGACGGTCTCCCCCGTCGGCCTCCCGTCGGCGTCGAGCACGTCCACGTCGATCCGGGCCGGGCCGTCCGGCGCCACCTGGGGCGAGACGTCGGTGCCGGCGAGGTCGAACGACGGGTGATAGCCCTGCTCGGCGGCATTGATCCTGGTGCCCGCGACCACCAGCCCGTAGTAGGTGTCGGACGGTCTCGCGGACGGATCGAAGCCGATCGTCACGTGGAAGTCGCCGTCGTACGGCGTGCAGGTCGCCCGGGCCACGGCGGGCGACGCCGCAGGGGGCGCGGTCGCAGGGGGCGCGGCCGCCGAGGTGTTCAGGTAGAAGCCGCCCGTGACGGCGGCCGACGTCCACGATCCCGCGGAGATGACCAGCGAGACGACCGGGTTCGTCGTCGCCGACGCCGGTGCGTCCGCTGCGGGCGTGCTCCGCGTGCACCAGACCGCCGACGCCTTCGGGGCGAGACTGCCCGAGAGGGAGGGCAGCGAGGCCCAGGTCCCGCTGACGGACGGCGATCCGACCGGTGCGGACCCGGTGCAGTCGGCGGTCCCGGCGACCTGCCACGCGTCGACCCGGATGCTCGACGCCAGGGCCGACCCCTGAGTGGCGGCGACGCTCGTCGAGTAGGTTCCGGCGATGCTGCCGGCGTTGGTCAGAGTCAGGGGTGCGGTGAGGCTCGTGACCGACGAGGAGAACGTCGTGGTCATCGCGTCGGTCCCGCTGAGCGAGCCGGCGAGCTTGCCCAGGATCACGCTCGACCCGCCCGACGCCGACGCCGACCAGAGGGCGAAGGCCGCCGAGGCCGACCCCGTCACGAGCAGTGCCGCGAGGGCGGCCGCGATCCCGACGCGGAGGGCTCGGCCGGCGACCCGGTGCGGCCGCCTGGCGAATGGTCGCGACCGGTCCGCGATCCTGCGCCTCATCGCGGCACCTGCGTCCCGCTCACCGTGACCGTGAAGTCGACGACCGCGCCCGACACCGACTGCGGCGCGTCTGCGGCGAGCGTCACCTCGAGGCAGGCGTAGGCCTTCGCTCCTGCGGGGAGCGTGTAGTAGCCGCTGCCGGTGTCGAAGGTCGCGATCGGGCCGCTCGCGCCGCCGAGCCCGGGCGTGCAGGCGGCCGCCGACGTGACCGAAGCCAGGTGCAGCGTCGTCGCGCCGAGCACGGTCGCGTCGGGCGTCGGCGACACGTACGACACCTTCGTGGAGGTCGTCGCGACGCGGACGCTGAGCGGCACGGAGCCCTGGTTCGTCACGCTGAACGCGCCGACCGTCGAGGTGCCCGGCCCGAGCGGCGTCAGCCGCAGCGCGGGCATGACCCCGACGTAGAGCGACGCCGTCCCGCTCCGGACCGTCCCGCCGCCGATCGAGGCCGCGTCCGCATTCCAGAGGGCCAGGGTCCCGCGCGTCCCGAGAAGACCGGTGAGCAGCACCAGGGCCGCCACCGCCGCGACGGCGAGGGCGCGGCGGCGGAGGCCGGAGCGGAGCGGACGCGCGTGGCGTCCGCGGGCGAGACTCATCGTCGGATCCTGCGTCGGTCGCCGTCTACGACCCGATGGCCGTCTGGGTCAGCGTGAACGACAGGCGGGAGAGGTCGATCGAGCCGTTCTGGCCCGTCGTCGCCGACTGCGGGAGCGCGACCGTGAAGACGACCGACACGGTCGACGATGCCGCCGACGGCGAGACGACGAAGGTGTTCGCCTTCGAGTCCGAGGGCGTGATCGAGGCGCTCGACGACGAGACCGTCAGGGTCTTGGAGACCGCCGAGAGGAGGCCGGCGTCGCCCGTGATGGTCGCAGGATCGTAGGTCAGCTCGGCCTTCAGATCGGTGCCCGTCGCGGTCACCGTCAGAGGCTGCGTGAAGCGGTAGGTGTCGCCCGGGACCATCAGGATGGAGGCGGCCGACACGGTCTGGTCGCGGCCGTTCGTGACGTCGGTCCAGGTGCCGGCGCCCGCGCTGGTCAGCGAGAGCGTGCCGGAGCTGATCGTCGAGGCGTCGGCCTGGACGTTGCTGTTCCACAGGGCGAAGGTGCCCGCTCCACCGAGGAGCAGGGCGATGGCGGCGGCGCCTGCGATGGCGCCGGTGACGAGCTTGTTCATGGTGCCTGTCCGTTTCTGCGCATCCGTGCGCGAGCGCGACGAGTCGCGCCGTCGGGACGGCGCCGGGGCCACTCGTCGCGGAGTCCTGGGATCCCCCGCGATGCGCGAGGGCTCGGGACCCCCGCTCGACAGGCCGCCGGCGCGAGTGGTCTCGCGATGCAGGTCTGAGGATCCCTCCGCGGGGCCCGTCGTGGGTTCGACGATAGATCGTCCCCCAGAAGGCGGACACACCCAGTGCGGGGACACCCGGTGTCCCCCTCAGGGGATCAGTCGGCGGTGTGGAACTTCAGCTGGGCTGCGGTGATGCCGGAGGCGGCGATCAGCTCGACGGCGTCGGCAGCCTCGTCGAGGAGGTTGGGGAGCGTCTTGCGCTCCGTCGCCGAGAAATCTTGAAGGACGAAGTCGGCCGCCGAGAGGCGCCCGGGGGGACGGCCGATGCCGACCCGCACCCGGGTGAAGTCGTTCGAGCCGCAGGCCGCGATGATGTCGCGCAGGCCGTTGTGGCCGCCGTGGCCGCCGCCCTGCTTCAGCTTCAGGGTGTCGAACGGGATGTCGAGCTCGTCGTGCACGACGATGAGCCGCGACACGTCGAGGTCGTAGTAGCGCAGGAGGGCCGCGACCGGCGGGCCGCTGACGTTCATGAACGTCAGCGGCTTCGCCAGCACGAGGCGAGGACCGCCGGGGAAGCTCCGCCCCTCGGCGACCGTCGCCTGCGTCTTGTGGTTCTTGAAGCCCGACCGCATGCGGTCGCCGAGCAGGGCGAGGACCATCTGCCCGACGTTGTGCCGGGTGGACGCGTAGCCGGGCCCGGGATTCCCGAGCCCGACCACGAGCCATCTGTCGTCTTCAGCCATGCTCGGCGAACGTCAGCCTTCGTGTCGGGGGTGTGAGAGAAGCGACTATTCGCCCGAGCCGGAGTCGGCGTCGGCCGAGTCGTCGGACGACTCGCCCTCGGTGGCCTCGTCGCCCTCGGCGACCTCGGCACGGGGCAGGCTGACGTTGACCACGAGGATCTCGGGGTCGGTGATCAGCTTGGCGCCCTCGGGCAGCGTGATCTCCTGCGCCTGGATCTGCGCGCCGTCCTCGAGGCCCTCGATCGACACGACGACGTTCTGCGGGATGTTCGTCGCGAGCACCTCGAGCAGCAGCGTGTTGGTCTCGACGACGTGGATGGTGCCGGGGTAGGACTCGCCCTCGATGTGGACGGGGACCTCGACCTCGACGCGCTCGCCGGCGCGGACGATCACGAGGTCGATGTGCTCGATGATCTGACGCACCGGGTCGCGCTGGATGTCCTTGACCAGGGCGAGCTGGTGCGTGCCCTCGATGTCGAGCTCGAGGATCGAGTTCGACCGACGGGTGATGAGCATCGTCTCGTGGCCGGGCAGCGTGACGTGGACCGGGTCGGTGCCGTGACCGTAGAGGACGGCGGGGATCTTCGAGGCGGCGCGGATCTTGCGCGCGGCGCCCTTGCCGAACTTGGTGCGCAGCTCGACGGACAGCTTGTTGTCGTCAGACATGGTGTTCTCCTTGGGGACTGGGGTGTTCTGGGGTTCAACTCGAACGCATTGTCAGCGTGAGGAAAGACCGGGAAGCATCTCTCGAGGAGAGACGCGGAGCCCTGGAGTCCGCCCACCGCGTCGATAACGGATGCTGGTGCATCCCTCGCCGAAGTTCAGTCGCCGAGTCTACGGCACGAGGGTGCCCCCGTCGAACCCGGTCTCAGCAGTCCTGGCTGCGGCGAGGCAACCGTGGCTAGATTGGCGATACCGATCGAAGGAGGCAGCGTGGCCGATCACGCGGAATCAACCGAGACATCCGGCAAGGCGAACATCGGCGTGGTGGGGCTGGCCGTCATGGGCTCGAACCTCGCCCGCAACCTCGCCAGCCGCGAGGGCAACACCGTCGCCGTCTACAACCGCTCCCCCGAGCGCACCGACGTGCTGATGAAGGAGCACGGCGACGCCGGCTTCATCGCGTCGAAGTCGATCGAGGACTTCGTCGCGTCGCTGTCGAAGCCCCGCACCGCGATCATCATGGTGCAGGCCGGGAAGGGCACCGACGCGGTCATCGGACAGCTCGCCGACCTGTTCGAGGAGGGCGACATCATCGTCGACGGCGGCAACGCCAACTTCCACGACACGATCCGGCGCGAGCACGAGCTCCGCGAGCGGAACCTCAACTTCGTCGGCACCGGCATCTCCGGCGGCGAGGAGGGCGCGCTCAAGGGGCCGTCGATCATGCCGGGCGGGAGCGCGGAGGCCTGGGAGACGCTGGGCCCGATCCTGCGCTCGATCGCCGCCGTCGCGGAGGGCGAGCCGTGCGTGACCCACATCGGCACCGACGGCGCAGGTCACTTCGTCAAGATGATCCACAACGGCATCGAGTACGCCGACATGCAGCTCATCGCCGAGTCGTACGACCTGCTCCGCCACATCGGCGGCCACGACCCCGACGCCATCGCCGAGGTCTTCGGCGAGTGGAACAAGGGCGAGCTCGAGTCGTACCTGATCGAGATCACCGCCGAGGTGCTCAAGCAGAAAGACGCCAAGACCGGCAAGCCCCTGGTCGACGTCATCGTCGACGAGGCCGGCTCCAAGGGCACCGGCGTCTGGACCGTGCAGAACTCGGTCGGGCTCGGCGTCCCGGTCGGAGGCATCGCCGAGGCGGTGTTCGCGCGCGCCGTGTCGTCGAAGCCCGACCAGCGCGCCGCGGTCAAGAAGACGCTGAAGAACCGTCCCACCGTGCAGGAGGCGGGCGAGGGCTTCGAGGACGACGTGCAGAAGGCGCTCTACGCCTCGAAGATCATCGCCTACGCCCAGGGCTTCGACGCCATCATCGCCGGGGCGAAGGAGTACGACTGGTCGATCGACAAGGGCGCGGTCGCCAAGATCTGGCGGGGCGGCTGCATCATCCGGGCGCAGTTCCTGAACAGGATCGTCGACGCGTACGAGAACGACGCGTCGATCGCGACGCTGCTGGAGGACGAGTACTTCGCCAAGGCCATCGCCGACGGGGAGGACGCCTGGCGCCGCATCGTCGCGAAGGCCTCGCTCTCGGGCATCCCGGTGCCCGGATTCGCGTCGGCGCTGTCGTACTACGACAGCCTCGCCGCGGAGCGCCTGCCCGCGTCGCTGATCCAGGGCCAGCGCGACTTCTTCGGAGCGCACACCTACAAGAGGATCGACAGCGACAAGGTGTTCCACACCTTGTGGAGCGACGACCGCTCGGAGATCGAGACGGAGCCCTCGACGCACTGAGCGCCGCCGAAAGGCCGAAATCCGCCCCTCCCGCGTCGGAAGAGGGCGGATTTTGGCCTTTCGGCGACGAGTCAGAGGGAGCGCAGGAGTCGGGAGGCGCCGGCAGCAGCGTCGGCGAGGTGCTGCTCGTCGGTGCGGGTCAGGCGGCCGTCGTCGACCACGAGCTCGCCGCCGACGTAGAGCCGGGCGACCGGCGGCAGGGACGCGAGACCGAGGGTCGCGACAGGATCGGCGATCCCCGCGAACTCCACGCCGTCGATGCGCCAGAGGGCCAGGTCGGCCAGCTTCCCGACCTCGAGCGACCCGAGGTCGCGGTCGCGGCCGAGCACGCGCGCCCCGCCGAGCGTCGCGATCCTGAGCCCGTCTCGCACCGAGAAGCCGTCCGCTCCCGAGCGGAGCCGGTTCATCAGGACCGCCTGCCGGATCTCCGTGCCGAGCTGCCCGGACTCGTTGGAGGCCGCCCCGTCGACGCCGAGGCCCACCGGTGCCCCCGCCGCGAGGAGGGCAGCGATCGGCGCGATGCCCGCCGCGAGCCGCGCGTTCGACGACGGGCAGTGCGCCGTGCCCGTGCCGGTGGCGGCGAACCGCGCGATGGCGGGAGCGTCGAGGTGCACGCTGTGAGCCATCCAGACGTCATCGCCCAGCCAACCGAGGTCGTCGAGGTAGTCCGTCGGCGTCCGGCCGAAGCGCTCGCGGCAGAAGGCGTCCTCTTCGACGGTCTCGGAGCCGTGCGTGTGCAGGCGGACGCCCAGCTGGCGGCCGAGCACCGCCGACTCGCGGAGCAGGTCGGACGTCACCGAGAACGGCGAGCACGGGGCCAGCGCGATCTGCACGCGGGCATCGCGCGCAGGATCGTGGAACCTCGCCACGGCCTCCCCCGACGCCTCGAGCGCCGCTGCCGTCGTCTCGACCGCGAAGTCGGGCGGGAGGCCGCCCTGCGAGGCGCCGAGGTCCATCGATCCGCGCGTGGCGTGGAGCCGGACGCCGACCGTGTCGGCCGCGCGGACGATCCCGCCGAGGAGGTCGCCCGAACCCTCGGGGAACACGTAGTGGTGGTCGGCGACCAGGCTGCAGCCGGAGCGGGCGAGCACGGCGAGGGCCGCCGCGGCGCCGGCCTCGACGAGCGGCTCGGTGATCCTCGACCAGGTCGGGTACAGGGCGGTGAGCCAGTCGAACAGGATCGCGTCCTGGGCGATCCCGCGCGTCAGCCACTGGTAGAGGTGGTGGTGCGTGTTGACGAGCCCCGGGGTGAGCAGGTGGCCGCGGGCGTCGATCAACTCGACGGAGTCGGGGCGGGATCCTGCGGCCTCGGCCCCGCCTGTCAGCCGGTCGGGCGCCGGACCCGCGCCGACCGCGACGATGCGCGACCCGTCGACGACGAGGTGACCGGAGTCGTGCTCGGTGCCTGCTTCGTCTACGGTCGCGATGAAGGCGTTCTCGAAGACGAGACGCTTCACGGGGTCAGGCGGCGCCGTCGAACATGCTCGTGACCGACCCGTTGTCGAACACCTCGTGGATCGCGCGCGCGATCAGCGGAGCGATCGGCAGCACGGTCAGGCTCTCGAAGCGCTGGTGGTCGGTGAGCGGGAGCGTGTCGGTGACGACCACCGAGTCGATGAACTCGTTCGACAGGATCTCGGGCGCAGGATCGGAGAACACCGCGTGCGTCGCCGCGACGACGACTCCGAGAGCGCCCGCCTTCTTGAGCGCCTCGGCGGCCTTGACGATGGTGCGGCCCGTGTCGATCAGGTCGTCGACCAGCAGGCAGACGCGACCCTCGACCTGGCCGACGATCTCGTGCACGGAGACCTCGTTCATGACGCGCGGGTCGCGGCGCTTGTGGATGATCGCGAGCGGTGCGCCGAGCTTCTCGCTCCAGATGTCGGCGACCTTCACGCGGCCCATGTCGGGCGACACGACGGTGAGCGTCTTCGGGTCGAGCTTCTCCTGGAAGTGCTTGAGCAGCACCGGCATCGCGAACAGGTGGTCGACGGGGCCGTCGAAGAAGCCCTGGATCTGCGGGGCGTGCAGGTCGACGCTCATGATGCGGTGGGCGCCCGCGGCCTTGAACAGGTCGGCGACGAGGCGGGCGGAGATCGGCTCGCGGCCGCGGCCCTTCTTGTCTTGGCGGGCGTACGGGAAGTAGGGGGCGACGACGGTGATGCGCTTGGCCGAGGCGCGCTTGAGGGCGTCGACCATGATGAGCTGCTCCATGAGCCACTCGTTGATCGGCCGCGTGTGCGACTGGATGACGAAGGCGTCGGAGCCGCGCACGCTGTCGTCGTAGCGCGCGTAGATCTCGCTGGACGCGAAGGTGCGGGCGTCGGTGTGGGTGAGCTCGGTGCCCAGCTCTCGCGCGATCTCGTTCGCGAGGGCGGGATGGGCCCGGCCTGTCACCAGCACGAGTCGGTTCTCGCCGGTGATCTTGATTCCCGACACGTCACTCGCTCTCTGGCCCGGAGGCCTGGCCCCGCGTCTCGAGAGACGTGCGGCCTAGTCGTCGTTGCTGGTGCTCTGCGCTTCAGACGCCTGGGCGGCTGCCGCAGCCCGCGCTGCCTCGGTGCCCGGACGCTTGGCCTCGACCCATCCGGTCATCGTGCGCTGCGGAGCGACGTTGATGGCGAGGGATCCGGCCGGCACGTCTTTGCGGACGACTGTTCCTGCACCTGTGTACGCTCCGTCACCAATCCTAACGGGCGCGACGAACACGTTGTGCGACCCGGTGCGGACGTGGGAGCCGACGACGGTGCGGTGCTTGTTCACGCCGTCGTAGTTCGCCGTGATGGTGCCCGCTCCGACGTTCGAGCCGACGCCGACCTCGGTGTCGCCGACGTAGCTGAGGTGCGGCACCTTGCTGCCCTCGCCGATGACCGCGTTCTTCGTCTCGACGTAGGTGCCGATCTTGCCGTCCTTGCCGAGATCCGTGCCGGGGCGGAGGTAGGCGAACGGCCCGACGCTCGCGCCCTCCCCGATCACGGCGAGCGTCGCGTCGGTGCGCTTGACGACGGCGTTCCGGCCGACCTCGGTGTCGACGAGGGTGGTGTCGGGCCCCACGACGGCGCCCTCCTCGATGACGGTCGCGCCCTTGAGCTGCGTGCCGGGCAGGATCTCGACGTCGCGCGCCAGGCTCACGTCGCGGTCGATCCAGGTGGTCTGGGGATCGACGACGGTGACGCCCTCGAGCTGCCAGTGCTGCACGATCCTGTCGTTCATGCGGCGGGCGGCCGCGGCGAGCTGGACCCGGTCGTTGATGCCCTCGACCCGCCAGGCCTCGTCGATCGGCAGGGCGGCGACGCGGCCGCCGTTGATCGTGGCGAGGCCGACCACGTCGGTGAGGTACTTCTCGTTCTGCGCGTTGGCCGGGGTGACGAACGGGAGGTGCTTGCGGAGCGAGGCCACGGTGAAGACGTAGGTGCCCGAGTTGATCTCGGCTACGAGGAGCTCGTCGGGGGTGGCGTCCTTCTGCTCGACGATGCGGTCGACGGAGTCGTCGGCGCGGCGGATGATCCGGCCGTAGCCCTTCGGCTCGGGGACCACGGCGCTCAGCAGGGTCGCCTCGGCGCCAGCCGACCGGTGCTCCTCCAGGAGCCTCAGGAGCGTGTTGTGATCGACGAACGGCACGTCGGCGCTGACGACGACCACGTCACCGTCGAAGTCGCCGGGCAGCGCGTCCACCGCCTGCTCGACGGCACGGCCGGTGCCGGGCAGGTCGTCCTGGTCGACGATGACCGCCTGCGGTGCGACCTCGAGGACGCTCGCGGTCACGGTGTCGCGCTCGTGCCGCACGACGACCTGCAGGTGGGCAGGATCGAGGGCCCGCGCCGACTCGAGGACGTGGTGGATCAGCGGGAGGCCCGCCAGCCGGTGCAGGACCTTCGGGGTGGACGACTTCATCCTGGTGCCCTGGCCCGCTGCGAGGACGATGACGGCAAGTTCGGGCACGGTGGTTCTCCTCGCGGTGGTCTGACTGCGGCACGTCGGGCATGTCGCCGGGCCGGCCGCCCTTCCGGCGGCGCTCCGTCGGGACGGTCGCCGCAGTCATCGAGCGTAGCGCCAGGTCGGCGGCGATCGCGGGAGGTCGGGGCGGCGGCGGGAGACGGGCCGCCGGCCTACCGGCTCGACGGTGCCGGCGGGGTCGCGAGCGCACCCGACACGAGCGCCTGCACGAGCCGGTCGCCGTCGTAGCGGGGGTCGGCGGCTGCGCCGATGCAGAGGTTGCCGACGCCCTTGAGGAGGCTGTAGCCGTCGAGGACCGTGCCGGCCGGGACGGCGCCGCCCGACCGAGGTGCCTGCTCGGCGAGCGCGGCGTCGAGGAGCGTCTGGCAGACGGGCACCAGGCGGTCGACGAAGAAGGTGTGGAGGGAGTCGGATCCTGCATCGTCGCCGTTGAGCGCGTCGGCGAGACCGTGCTTCGTGACCAGGAAGTCGACGAAGACCGCGATCCAGGATCGGAGAGCCGACTCGGCGGTGCCGCTGTCGACGAGGAGCCGCGGGCCCGCCTCGGCGAGCGCCTCGACCTGGTGCCGGTAGACCGCGACGACGAGCGCCGACCGCGTCGGGAAGTGGCGGTAGACCGTGCCGACGCCGACACCCGCGCGGCTCGCGATGTCTCGGACGGGCGCGTCGACCCCCGACTCGACGAAGACGGCTGCCGCCGCGTCGAGCAGCTCCTGCGGGCTGCGGCGCGGTCGGCCGACGGGCCTCGCCGTTGAGTCGGGGCGCTCTTCAGACACCGACTCCTCCGTTCTCTTGCTTAACGGAACACTGTTCCGTAACGTTGCGGAGCGACGCTCCGATATCTCATCATCGCAGAGCGCGCGTCGTTCTGAAAGGACCAGCATGCCCTCCTCCCTCATCTCCCGACTCGACGACATCGTCGGCCCCGGCAGCCCGGTCGTCTCGGTCGCCCCGATCGTCCTCCAGGCGCAGGATCGGCCCGTCCCGCTCGAGGTGCGCATCTCCGCGCCGTCCGTCGGGGTCGACCTTCCCGTGATCCTGTTCTCCCACGGCAACGGGTGGAACCTCGACGGCTACGCACCGCTGGCCGCCTTCTGGGCCTCGCGGGGCTTCGTCGTGGTGCAGCCGACCCATCTCGACTCCCGTCGGAACGGGTTCGGGTTCGATCACCCCGTGTTCCCGACGATCTGGACGGAGCGGATCACCGACCTGCGTCGCATCCTGGACCAGCTCGACACGGTCGAGGAGTCGGTGCCCGGCCTCGCCGGCCGGATCGACCGGAGCCGCGTCGCCGCGGCCGGCCACTCCTGGGGTGGCCAGACCGCGCAGGCTCTGCTCGGTGCCCGCATCGTCGACGACGAGGGCCGCCTCGTCGGCGACGACCTGTCGGACGACCGCGTCGGCGCGGGTCTCCTCTTCGCCGCGACCGGCCTCGCCGGGGACGATCTGGCCCCGTTCGCCCGCGAGAACTTCCCGTTCATGCGGCCCTCGTTCCAGGAGCTCACGACGCCGACCCTGGTCGTCGCCGGGGACCACGACCAGTCCAGGATGTCGAGCCGCGGGCCGGACTGGTTCACCGATGCGTACAGGCAGAGCCCCGGCGCCACCGACCTCGTCACCCTCGCCGGAGCCGAGCTCTCCCTCGGCGGCATCGTCGGCTACGAGGTCTCGGAGACGACCGACGAGGACCCCGAGCGCGTCGCCGTCCTGCAGCGGCTGAGCACCGCGTACCTGCGGACGGCGCTGCGCGTCGACGAGGGGAGC
This sequence comes from Frondihabitans peucedani, assembly GCF_039537585.1. Taxonomy (NCBI): domain Bacteria; kingdom Bacillati; phylum Actinomycetota; class Actinomycetes; order Micrococcales; family Microbacteriaceae; genus Frondihabitans; species Frondihabitans peucedani. The sequence continues at coordinate 97,622 of NZ_BAABAU010000005.1, read as the reverse complement.
TGGGCCGCGGCTCGGGAGGCGTTCCGCGAGGGCGGGGCGGGTGTGGGGCGGGTGGAGAGCAGGTAGGGGCGCGGCGGGGCGGGGCGGGCGTGTCCGAGGCAGGATCACGACGCGGCGCCGAAACCGCAGGCTTCACGGGCAGAATTTCGAGGCATCCGGGGACCCCGCCGTGCTACTTTCATATTTGTTGTCCGGCCGAACTAATTGGTCTCAAGACCTCTTCGCGGCCCGAACCGAGTGAGTAGGTGAAGCGATGACGCTTCCGAATCCGATGACCGTGACCGTGCTGGGCGCAGGTGCGATGGGCTCGGCCCTCTGCACGCCCCTCCGCGCCCGCGGGCACACCGTGAGGCTCTGGGGCACTCCCCTGGACGAGGACATCCTGACCGCCCTGGAGGGCGGCCTGCCGCACCCGCGGACGGGCGAGCATCTCGCCGACGGAACCGAGCTGGTTCACGATCCCGACTTGGAGTCCGCCCTCGCGGACGCCGACGTCGTGGTCGTGGCGGTGTCTTCGGACGGGGTGAGGAGCATCGTCGAGCGCGCCGCGCCGTTGATGGGCCGGGCGCAGGCCCTGGCCCTGACGACGAAGGGCTTCCTCCGCGACGCCGAGGGAACGGTGAGGCTCCTGCCCGAGTCGATCGAGAGGATCTTCTCGGACAGTGCTGCCGTGCCGCCTCCCATCGTCGCTATCGGCGGTCCGTGCAAAGCGAACGAGGTCGCGGCCTCTCGACCCACCGCTGCGGTGTTCGGCTGCTCCGACATCGACGTCGCGCGGAGCATCGCCGGGGCCGTGGAGACCGACGGCTACCGGATCCACGTGACCGACGACGACCGGGGAGTGGAGGTCGCGGCACCCCTGAAGAACGTGTACGCCATCGCTCTGGGCTTCGCCGACGGTCTCACCACCCGGACCGGTCAGCCCTGGCACGACCTCCGATCGGCCGTCTTCTCGAAGGCCGTCGACGAGATCGCCGACATGACCGAAGCCCTCGGCGGCTCGGCCCGAACCGCGTGGGGTCTCTCGGGGGTCGGCGATCTCGAGGTGACCGGCCTCTCGGGCAGGAACAAGGTCTTCGGGGAGCGGCTCGGATCGGGCGAGGCTCCGGCCGAGGCCCTCCAGAAGATGATCGACGCGCACCAGACCGTCGAGGGTGTCCCCGCATCCGGCCTCGCCGTCGCGCTGGCCTCGCAGCTGTTCGACGACGCTGCATCCCGTCTTCCGCTCCTTCACGCCATCCGGCGGATCGTCGAGGGCTGCGACGATCCGCTCCTCGTCCTGACGACGGCTGCGCTCCCGCCCCTTCAGGCGTCGGGATCGTCGCGATGACGAGGACCGTCCTGGGCATCGACGCCTCCACGACCGCGATCAAGGCGATCGCCTTCGACGCCGACGGAGTCCCCGTCGCGACCGGTCGGAGCTCCCTGCAGCGGCAGTCGCCTCACCCCGGCTGGGCGGAACAGTCGGCTGAGGACTGGTGGCAGGGTCTCGTGGCCGCGATCCGCGACGTCATCGGGCAGCTGGAGTCGGCCGGCGCCGGGATGCCGGAAGCCGTCTGCATCACGCATCAACGCGAGACGTTCGTGTGCCTCGACGAGGACGGCCAGCAGGTCCGTCCCGCGATCCTGTGGCTCGACACCCGGGCGGGAACCCAGATCGAGAGATTCGGCGACGCCGCGGTCCACGCCACCTCCGGAAAGCCCCCGAGCACCACCCCGAGCCTGTACAAGCTCATCTGGTTGCGCGAGAACGAGCCGCTCACGCTGGAGAGGACCGCCATGGTCCTCGACGTCGGAGGGTATCTGGCCTACCGGCTCACCGGCGAGCACGTCACCTCGACCGCGAGCGCCGACCCGCTGTCGATCCTCGACATGGCGGCTTTCGACTGGTCTCCGGAGCTCCTCGGCCTCATCGGCCTGCCCGCGGAGTCCTATCCCCGCCTGGTGCCGCCCGGGCAGGTCATGGCGACTGTGGATGCCGGCGCCTCGGCGTCGACGGGTCTTCCGGAGGGAACCCCTGTCGTGGCGGGAGCCGGCGACGGGCAGGCCGCCGGACTCGGTGCAGCCGTCCTCGACGACGACCGCGCCTATCTCAGCCTGGGCACGTCCATCACGCTGGGCCTCCACAGCACGGAGTTCCGCACCTCCATGAGCTACCGGACTCTGGCCTCGCCTCTCGCGGGGAGCTACACACTGGAGGGTCTCCTGGCCTCCGGAGCCCTGTCGCTCGAATGGGTCCGGGGCGCGATCGCCAAGCTCGCCGACACTCCCGACGGGAATGCAGCGCTCTCCGCTCTGGCCGGATCGTCGACGCCAGGATCCAGGGGCCTCCTCTTCCTGCCGTACCTGACGAGCGCCGAGACCCCCTACTGGGACGCCGATGCCCGAGGCGCCTTCGTCGGTCTAGGCGAGTACCACACGACTGCTGATCTGGTGCGCGCGACGTTCGAGGGGCTCGCCCTGGAGGTCCGGCTCCTCCTCGAGTTGATCCTCGCGGACACCGGCACGGACCCTGGAAGGCTCATCGTGATGGGCGGCGCGGCGCGGTCGGCCGTCTTCCTCCAGATCCTGGCCGACGTGCTCGAGCGCGACATCGAGGTGTCGTCCGAAGACGAGACGGCGGCCCTCGGCGCCGCAGTGCTGGCGGCCTTCGCCGTCGGACTCCACGGCCGGGCGGATCTCGCAGCGACTGCTGCGCGGATGACCCGGACCACCGCCACGTTCCGCCCCCAGGCCGACAGCTCGGCGACGTACTCCCGACTCTTCGCCGTCTACCGCTTGCTCTACCCGCAGCTGAAGGGCGTCTTCGCCTCCCTGGGCGAGTTCCGGAGGTAGTCCGGTCGTCGTGTTGGCCTCTGGTGGCGTGGCCGTGGTGTTTCGGTTCTGCGGCGAGGCCCGCACATCGTAGCTCCGCCTCCAGGATTCGAACCTAGACCTAACAGCTCCAAAGGCTGTCGTGCTGCCATTACACCAAGGCGGACCGCGCTTTCACGCCCGACCAGTCTGCCAGATGGCGCAGGAGCGGCCGTTCCCGGGCGGGCTGCGCGGGGTCCCCGAGCGACCCGTCCGACAGGACCGGGAGGCACGCCGACATAATGGACGGATGCCGGAGCAGGATGCGCAGGGCACGCCCGTCGCGCAGGACGAAGTCGACCGCATCGTCGACGCCTGGAACCGCGAGCGCCCCGACCTCGACTTCACGCCGCTCCACGTCCTGTCGCGCGTCGGCCGGCTCTCGAAGCACCTCGACCGGGCCCGGAAGGCCGCGTTCACCGCGAGCGACCTGGAGTCGTGGGAGTTCGACGTCCTGTCGGCGCTGCGCCGCGCAGGATCGCCGTACCAGCTGTCCCCGAAGGCCCTCCTGACGCAGACGCTCGTCTCGAGCGGGACCATGACCAACCGCATCGACCGCCTGGTGACCCGGGGCCTCGTCGAGCGGCGGACCGATCCGAGCGACGGCCGGGGCATCCTGGTCACCATGACGGCGAGAGGTGTCAGCGCGGTGGACATCGCGATCGCGAACCTCGTCGGCGCCGAGGCGACCCTGCTGGGCGACCTGTCCGGCCCCGACCGCGAGCATCTCACCGCGCTGCTGCGCTCGCTGTCGCTCACGCTCGGCGACTAGGGCCCGGCGGACCTACGGGCGAGCCGCGTCAGCAGCATCCTCGAGCGCGGTGAGCGCAGCCTCGGCGTCCGCGCCGGGCAGCGTCACCGTGAACGTCTTGCCCGAGATCAGCTCGAGCACCAGCGCCGGGCCGCCGCGCAGGATCACGCCGCTCCCGCCCGCCGTGAAGCGAAAGCCCCAGCCGACCCAGCTCCGAAGCGACACCGGCTCGACCCGCGCGTCGGCGATCTCGTCGAGGCCGTACTGCGCCAGCGCGAAGCCGAGGGGCACCGACTCGACGACCAGCCCGGCCGGTCCGGCCGTGACTCGGACCCGGGCGGGCGCCAGGCAGGACAGGAGCGCGAACACCAGGCCGAGCAGGAGGACGAGGAAGTCGACTCCGGGGCGCGCCACCAGCCAGAAGACGAGCACCGCCGCAGAGGCTGCGCCGAGGACCACGGCGGAGACGAGCAGGACGCGCGAGCTCGCCTCGGTCGTGAAGACCGGGGCGGGATCCTGCGCGGTCACGCCCGTCAGCCCTCGAGCTTCTCGCTGACGACGAGCCAGGCCGCCTCGAGCTCCTCGCTCTTCTTCTCGACCGCGGCGACCTTCTTCTGGAGCTCGCCGAGGCCGGCGTAGTCGTCTTGGTCGTGCGCCGCGAACGTCGCGAGCAGGGCGGCGCGCTCGGCGGCGGCCTTCTGCATGCGGCGGTCGAGGGAGGCGAGCTCCTTCTCGGCGTTGCGCTTCTCGGCGCCCGAGAGTCCCGACGCCTTGGCCGCCGCGACGACCGTGGCCGAGGCGCCCTGGGTCGCGGTCGGACGGTCGGTGGCCTCGCCGGCGCCGTCGGTCGCCTCGCGGCGGAGGGCGAGGTACTGGTCGACGCCGCCGGGCAGGTGCCGCATATGCCCGTCGAGGACGGCGTACTGCATGTCGGTCACGCGCTCGAGGAGGTACCGGTCGTGCGAGACGACGAGCAGGGTGCCGGGCCAGGTGTCGAGGAGGTCTTCCATCGCCGCGAGCATGTCGGTGTCGAGGTCGTTGGTGGGCTCGTCGAGGATCAGCACGTTCGGCTCGTCGAGCAGGATCAGCAGCAGCTGCAGGCGGCGCTTCTGACCGCCGCTCAGGTCTTTGACGGCCGTCTGGAGCTGCGGCGTCGTGAATCCGAGGCGCTCGAGGAGCTGGCCGGGCGTGAGCTCCTTGCCGCCGGAGACGTAAGACGACCGGTAGCGCGAGACGACGGTGTTGACGCGCTCGTTCGCGAACTCGTGCAGGTCGGCGAGCTGCTGGTCGAGCACCGCGAACTTGACGGTCTTGCCGCGGGTGACCCTGCCGGTGGTCGGCTGCACTGCGCCCGTCACGAGCTTCAGCAGGGTCGACTTGCCGGCGCCGTTGACGCCCAGGACGCCGGTGCGCTCGCCCGGCGCGATCCGCCACTCGATGTCTTTCAGCACCCTGCGCTCGCCGTAGTCGACCGAGACGTCGATGATGTCGACGACCTGCTTGCCGAGGCGCGACGTGGCCATCTGCGACAGCGACACCTTGTCGCGCACCGGCGGCTCGTCGGCGATGAGGGTCTCGGCCGCCTCGATGCGGAACTTCGGCTTCGCGGTGCGGGCCGGGGCGCCGCGGCGGAGCCAGGCGAGCTCCTTCTTCATGAGGTTCTGCCGCTTGGCCTCGGAGACGCTGGCCGAGCGGTCGCGCTCGACACGCTGCAGGACGTACGCGGCGTAGCCGCCCTCGAAGGGCTCGACGATGCCGTCGTGGACCTCCCAGGTGTCGGTCGAGACCTCGTCGAGGAACCACCGGTCGTGTGTCACGACCACGAGGGCCCCCTGGTTCGGCGACCAGCGGCGCTTGAGGTGCTGCGCGAGCCAGGCGACGCCCTCGACGTCGAGGTGGTTGGTGGGCTCGTCGAGGAACAGGACGTCCCACTCCCCCACGAGCAGTGCGGCGAGCGCGACGCGGCGGCGCTGACCGCCGGAGAGGTCGCCGATCGTGGAGTCCCAGGGGATGTCGGTGGCGAGGCCCGAGATGACGTCGCGGATGCGCGCGTCGCCGGCCCACTCGTGCTCGTCGCGCCCGCCGACGATGACGTCGCTGACGATGGCGTCGAGGGGCAGGATGTCGCGCTGGTCGAGGACGCCCATGGTGATGCCGCGCCGTCTCGTCACCCGGCCGGAGTCGGGCTCGATCCTGCCCGCGAGGAGCGACATCAGGGTCGACTTGCCGTCGCCGTTCCGACCGACCACGCCGATGCGCGAGCCCTCGTCGATGCCGAGGGTCACGCCCTCGAAGATGACTCGGGTCGGGAATTCGAGGTGAAGCGCTTCTGCGCCGAGGAGATGTGCCACGCGTCAAGGCTACGGGGCTGCGGCTGTGCTCGCCGCCCGGGCGTCAGCCGAGCGACGCCACCCACTCGCTCGAGCCGTCGGTGAAGTCCTGCTTCTTCCAGATGGGCACGCGCGCCTTGATCTCGTCGATGAGCTCGGCGCAGGCGGCGAACGCGGCGGCCCGGTGGGCGCTCGAGACGGCGGCGGCGAGCGCGACGTCGCCGATGGTGAGCGGGCCCGTCCGGTGCTCGACGGCGATCGCGACCTCGGGGTGCCGCGACGCCACGTCGACGGCGACGGCGCGGATGACCTCGGTCGCCGACGGGTGCGCCTCGTACTCGAGGGCGCTGACACCGCGGCCGTCGTCGTGGTCGCGGACGACGCCCTCGAAGGTGACGACGGCTCCGGCCGTGGCGCGGTGGACGAGGGTCGAGCAGGCCGAGACCGACAGCTCGTCGAGGGTCACTCGGGCGAGCAGCACGCGGTCGTCGGCCGACGAGGCGGTGAGGGGCGCAGGATCACGCATGCCCGCCCCCGCGCAGCTGGTCGAGCAGGTGGTCGAGCAGCTCGTCGAGCAGCTCGAGGCCGTCTCGGACTCCGCCGGGGGAACCGGGGAGGTTCACCACGAGGGTGCGGCGGGCCACGCCGACGACGCCGCGCGAGAGCAGGGCGGTCGGCGTGTGGAGGGAGCCGCGGCGGCGGAGCTCCTCCTCGATGCCGAGGAGCCGCCGGTCGATGAGCGGCAGGGTCATCTCGGGGGTCGCGTCGGTCGGGGTCACCCCGGTGCCGCCGGTGGTCACGACGATGTCGACGGGCTGGGTGATCCCGGCGATGAGCGCCTGGCCGACCGGTTCGCCGTCGGCGACGACGACGGGCTCGTCGACCGTGAAGCCGCGCTCGGCCAGCCACGCCGTGATGACGGGGCCGGTGGTGTCGACGGCGTCGCCTCGCGAGGCCCTGGTCGAGGCCACGACGACGAGGGCCGTGCGTCCCGGGGCAGGAGGCCGGGCGCCTGACGGGTCGCCGACCGAGTCGAGATCGCTCATCGCGACCAGTCTCCGGACTTGCCGCCGGACTTCTCGAGCACCTTGATGTCGTCGATGACGGCCAGCTTGTCGACGGCCTTGATCATGTCGAAGAGCGTGAGCGCGGCCACGGACGCCGCCGTCAGCGCCTCCATCTCGACGCCGGTCACCCCGCGCGTCGACACGGACGCCAGCACCCGCACCGCATCGTGCCCGACCTCGAAGTCGACCGTGACCGAGCCGATCGGCAGCGGATGGCAGAGCGGGATGAGCGTCGAGGTCTGCTTGGCGGCCATGATCCCGGCGATCCTGGCCGTGCCGAGGGCCTCGCCCTTCGGCAGAGACCCGTCGGAGACCTGCAGGATCACGTCGGCCCGCGTGCGCACGACGGCCTGCGCGAGCGCCACCCGCTTCGTCTCGGCCTTCGAGGTCACGTCGACCATGTGCGCGCTGCCGTCGTCGCGGACGTGCGACAGGACGCCCGGGGCCTCGGCGGAGTCTGAATCAGTCATCGAGGGGCCACACTACGACCTCGTCGCCCGCCTCGACCCGCGAGATGCCGACCGGCAGGTGCACGAGGTGGGTCGCCAGGGCGTAGGAGTGCAGCAGGTGCGAGCCGGGGCCTCCGACGAACACGACCCGGCCTGCCGGATCGAGGCGCCCGCGCCGGATCTGGTGCTTGCCGGGCGGCGAGTCGGCGCCCTCGCTCAGGATCGCGACCCGGTCGCGATCCTGCACCGGTCGCCCCGCCGCCCGCTGCAGAGGCTCCCGGAGGAACATCTCGAACGAGATGAGCGCGCTCACCGGGTTGCCCGGGAAGGCGACCACGGGCACGCTGCGGCCGCCGAGATCGAGCACGCCCCAGCCCTGCGGGCCGCCGGGCTGCATCGCGACGGAGCCGAACTCGACGCCCCGCGGCGCGAACGTCTCGCGCACCACCTCGTAGGCGCCCTCGCTGACGCCGCCGGTGGTGACGACGAGGTCGGCGGAGTCGGCCTCGACGCCGAGCCTCGCCAGGCGCAGGAGGGCGTCGCCGTCGTCGGCCACCCGCCGGACGATCACGCGGGCGTCGGCCTCCTCGAGGGCGACCCGGAGCGAGGCCCCGTTGGCGTCGTGGATCGCGGCGCCGCCGAGCGGGCCGGGCTCTGCCGCGAGCTCGGAGCCGGTCGACACGAGCAGCACCACGGGGGCGTCGAGCACCCGCACGCTCTCGACGCCGGAGGACGCCAGGATGCCGTAGTGCGGCCCGCGGAGGACCGTGCCGGCCCGGAGCAGGGTGTCGCCCCGCCGGACGTCGCTGCCGACCGCCCGCACGAACTGCCCGACGGGGACCGGCCCCGGCAGCGAGACCGTGGAGGCCCCGCCCTCGTCCTGGAAGCGGGGCGGGTCGGCCCGCTCGATCTGGACGACCGCGTCGGCGCCGTCGGGCAGGGCCGCGCCGGTCATGATGGGGGCCGCTGTGCCGGGGGTCAGAGGGGCCGGGACGTGGCCGGCCGGGATCCTGCGCCCCACCGCCAGGCGTGCTGCCCCGCCCTCGAGATCGGACGCGACCACCGCGTACCCGTCCATCTGGGAGTTGGCGAACGGGGGCAGGTCGAGGGGTGCGACGACATCGTCGGCGAGGACCTCGCCCGACACTCCCTCGGACACGCGGCGGACGACGACCCGTCGCGTCGCGAGGGCGCCCGCGACCAGCTCGGCGATCGTCTTGCGGTGTTCTTCGATGGTGCGCACTCGCGCCTGCCTCTCACCCTGAGCGGGACGTCTCCCAGTAGTGTCGCACCCATGACAACGGACCCTCGGGACTCCTCCACAGGCCCGCTCCCCACCGTCGACGTGGCGGTCATCGGCGGCTCCGGCCTCTACTCCCTCTTCGCCGAGGGCACGGCCGACTCGTTCGAGGTCGACACCCCCTACGGCCCGACCTCGAGCCCGGTCACGGTCGGCGAGCTCGGCGGCAAGCGCGTCGCCTTCCTGACCCGGCACGGCAAGGGGCACTCGGTGCCGCCGCACCAGATCGGGTTCCGCGCGAACATCTGGGCACTCGCCTCGCTGGGGGCCAAGGCCATCGTGTCGTCGTCCGCCGTCGGCGGGGTCCACCCCGACTACCCGCCGGGGACCCTCGTCGTCACCGACCAGTTCATCGACCGCACCTGGGGCCGCCCCGACACGTTCTTCGACCAGGGCTCGGTGCAGCACCTGGCCGCGGCCGACCCGTTCGATCCTGCTCTCCGCGGCCTCGCGATCGACGCGCTGGCGTCCGAGCTCGGCTCGTTCGCGCCGTCCGGCACCTGCGTCGTGATCCAGGGCCCGCGCTTCTCGACCCGCGCCGAGTCGCTCTGGTGGCAGCAGGCCGGCGCCCACACGGTCAACATGACGATGGTGCCCGAGGTGCCGCTCGCCGCCGAGCTCAACATCGGCACCGTCAACCTGTCGTTCGTCACCGACAGCGACGCCGGGCTCTCGCCCGCGGAGGACGACGACGACAGCGAGATCGTCAGCCACGAGCTCGTGATGCGGCGGCTCGCCGAGGCGCAGCCGGTCATCGTCCGGGCCATCGAGCGGATCGTCCAGGCGATCCCCCGCGACTTCGCGCCGCGCGAGCTGATCCCCGCGGCGGCTGTCGCGGAGGTGCTCGCCCGCCCGGTCAGCTCGGCACCGAGGCCGCCGGCGTGAGCGAGCGCACTGCGAGCGGCGACCCCGTCAGCGACGAGGCGCCGCTCGGCACCCTCCTCGTGACGGGCGGCGCCGGATTCATCGGCGGGGCAGTCGTCACCGCGGCTCTCGAGCGCGGCTGGACGGTGAGGGTCCTCGACGACCTGCGGCCAGACGTGCACGGCGGTCCGCCGACCCTCGATCCGCGGGTCGACCTGCGGGTGGGCGACGTGCGCGATCCTGCGACGGTCGACCGCGCCCTCGAGGGCGTCACCGCGGTCTGCCACCAGGCGGCGAAGGTGGGGCTCGGCGTCGACTTCCAGGACGCCCCCGACTACGTCTCGACGAACGAGTACGGCACGGCCGTGCTGCTGGCCGCACTCGATCGGAGAGGCATCGACCGGCTGGTCGTGGCCTCGTCGATGGTGGTCTACGGCGAGGGCGCCTACCGGGGCAGCGCGGGAGTCGTCCGGCCCGCCCCGCGCCGCATCGCCGACCTCGACGCCGGCGTCTTCGACCCCCGCGACGACTCCGGAGAGCTGCTCGAGCCCGGGCTGATCTCCGAGGACGCGCCGCTCGACCCCCGCAACGTCTACGCGATCACGAAGCTCACGCAGGAGCACCTGGCCACCAGCTGGGCGAGGAGCACCGGCGGCCGGGCTGCGGCTCTCCGCTACCACAACGTCTACGGCCCCGGCATGCCGCAGAACACGCCCTACGCCGGCGTCGCGTCGCTCTTCCGCTCGGCGATCGAGCGCGGCGAGGCCCCCCGCGTCTTCGAGGACGGCGCCCAGCGGCGCGACTTCGTGCACGTCCGCGACGTCGCCTCGGCGAACATCGCGGCCCTCGACTGGACGGCCGGGCAGCCCGCCGACAGCTTCCGCGCGTTCAACGTCGGCTCCGGCCACGTCCACACGATCGGCGAGATGGCATCGGCTCTCAGCCGTCACGCCGGGGGCCTCGAGCCGGTCGTCACCGGCGAATACCGGGCGGGCGACGTCCGGCACATCACGGCCTCCTCGGAGCGCCTCCAGCGCGAGCTCGGCTGGAGCCCCTCGGTGTCGTTCGACGAGGGCATGCTGGAGTTCGCATCGGCGCCGCTGCGAGCGAGCGTGTGACGACCGTCCTAAACTCACCCCCGGCGCCTCGGCTCCGAACACCTGGCAGGGCACCGTCTGGGGTCGCCCGAGAACCGGAGTCACCATGAGCACCACCGTCGTCGACGTGATCCTGCCCTGCCTCGATGAAGAGCAGGCGCTCCCCTGGATCCTCGGCCGCCTGCCCGAGGGCTACCGCGCCATCGTCGTCGACAACGGCTCGACCGACCGGTCGGCGGAGGTCGCCCGCGGTCTCGGCGCGACCGTCGTCAGCGAGTCGCGCCGCGGGTTCGGTGCCGCGGCCCACGCCGGCCTCCTGGCGGCCACCGCCGACATCGTCGCGTTCTGCGACGCCGACGCCTCGATGGACCCGCAGGATCTGCCCCTCCTCGTCGCACCCGTCGCCGCCGGCGAGGTCGAGCTCACCCTCGGCCGACGCCGCCCCACGGTCCGCGGCGCCTGGCCGATCCACGCGCGCATCGCCAACCTCGTCCTCGCCCGGCTCATGCGCCGCGCCTCCGGAGTCCGCCTCCACGACCTCGGCCCGATGCGCGCAGCCCGCCGCGCCGACCTCCTCGCGCTCGACCTGCAGGATCGGCGGAGCGGCTACCCCCTCGAGATGGTCCTCCGCGGGTCGGAGAGCGGCTTCCGCATCCGCGAGCTCGACACCCCGTACACGCCGCGGATCGGCAAGAGCAAGGTGACCGGGACGCTGCGAGGGACGATCCGCGCGATCCAGGACATGTCGGCGCTCCTCCGTGCGGCGTCGCCGACCGGCAGAGACACGTCCACCGTGCCCACCGTGCCAGGCTCGCCCGACTCCTCCGCGAGCGACGAGGCGGTGACCCGATGACGACGCTCGTGGTGATCGCCAAGGAGTGCCTGCCCGGGAAGGTCAAGACGAGGCTGCACCCGCCCCTGACCCTGGAGCAGGCGGCACTCGTCGCCTCCGCCAGCCTCTCCGACACTCTCGAGGCCGTGCGTCCGCTGCCGGCGAGCCGGAGGATCCTGCTCTTCGACGGAACCACCCCGCCCGCCGACGCCGAGGGCTTCGAGGTCGTGCACCAGGTCGAGGGAGGTCTCGACGAGCGTCTCGGCGCCGTCTTCGACCTCGTCGACGAGCCGCTCGTGCTCGTCGGGATGGACACGCCGCAGCTGACCGCCGACATCCTGGCGCCCGTGTTCGACGAGTGGCCCTCGGGCGTCGACGCGTGGTTCGGGCCGGCCGACGACGGCGGCTACTGGGCGCTCGCGCTCCGGAACCCGAGCGGCGACCTCGTCCGCGGAGTCCCGATGTCGCAGGCCGACACCGGCAACCACCAGCTCAACCGGCTGGCGAGAGCAGGCATCGAGGTCGACTTCCTGCCCGAGCTGACCGACGTCGACACGATCGAGGACGCCCGGACCGTGGCCAGGATCGCGCCCGACTCCCGCTTCGCCCGGACGCTGGCCGACTTCGAGGTGCTGCGGCCGCCCGCGTCGGCGCCCGCGCCCGCGCCTGCCTCGGCGTGAGCCGGCAGACCCGCGAAAAGGCCGGAATGCGCGAGATGTGCCGGATGAGCACTGTGTCAGCCGACCACGCGGGGCGAATCGTTCGTACCCTCGGGTGGTGCCCCCTTCGTCGCCCGTCTTCCTGCCGCTCGAGGGCAACCGCGACCCCCTCGGCTCCGAACCATCACACGTGACCGATCTCGCCTCCCGCCCCCAGACCGCGACCTTCGGGTCGGGCGGTTCCGAGCCCTACGCGCACGCTCTCCGTCGCGAGGGTCGCCTGACGCTCGTCCGCGACCAGGGACGCCCCCGGAGCGGGTACGACCTCGGCCGCTGGATGGCCGAGGCGGACGACGTCGATCGCGCGATCCTGGCCGGCGAATCGGGGCCGGTGCTCGACATCGGCTGCGGCCCCGGACGCATGGTCGCCGCCTCGATCGACCTCGGCTTCGTGAGCCTCGGCGTCGACGTCTCCCGTGCGGCGGTCAACGTCGCCCGTCGTGCGGGGCTCCCCGTCCTGGCCCGGAGCGTCTTCGAGCGCCTCCCCCGCGAGGGCCACTGGAAGACCGCGCTCCTGATCGACGGCAACATCGGGATCGGCGGCGACCCCCGTGCCCTCCTCGAGCGCTGCGCCGAGCTCCTGTCGCCGCGCGGCGCCGTGCTCGTCGAGACCCGGCCCGACGACGAGGCCGACGAGGCGTTCACCGCGCGCATCGTCGACGAGGACGGCCGGACGTCGTCGACGTTCCCCTGGGCCGAGGTCGGCGCGACCGCCCTCGAGCGTCACGCCGAGGCCGCGGGGCTCCGGCTCGACCAGGTCTGGCGTGTCGACGGCCGCGTGTTCTGCCGTCTCGTCGCCGCTCACCGCTAGCCGCAGCCCGCTCCTGCCGCGCAACGTCTCACGGACGATCCACCCTGCCGCGGCAGGGCGCCCAGTCCGCCAGACGTTGCGCGGCAGCCCGCACTCCCGCGGAGGAGCGTCAGGCGGCGGGCATCACGCCTCAGGCAGCAGCGGCGACGGCAGCGCGCCGCGCCCGCACCCGGAGGTACACCACCACGACCAGCGCGGTGACCACGGCGACGGCCAGCCAGAGCAGCCCGAGCCTCGCCGCGTAGTCGAACGGCAGCACGGTGTCGTTCTTCGGCACCTTCGCCTTGCGGATGATCTCGGGCACGACGATCAGGGTGAAGACGACGCCGACCAGCACGCCGGCCTGGACGATGGCGAGGACGGCCGCCGGGATCCTGCGCCCCGCCCGCCTCATCGCGACGCTGATCGCCACGACGACCGGCGAGATGATCCCGTCGTGCAGGATCACGGCCGCGATCAGCCAGGTGACCAGCCCCCAGATGCTCTTGGGGCGCACCGTGTCGACCATCACCCAGGCGCCGAGCAGGATCGCGAGGGCTCCCACCGCCACCAGGGTGATGCGCGCGGCCCTCACGAGAGCACCTCGAGCGAGCTCAGCCATTTCGTCTGGAGGACTCCGGGGCGCCCGGGCGCGATCATCCGCGCGGGGAAGCCGTGCTCGATGTCGAGCCGCGAGCCGTTCAGGTGCAGCGCGATCAGCGTGTTCTCGTCGCGCACGTACTCGGCGCCCATCAGAGTCACCCGGTAGCCGCCCTTCTTCTCGAGGCTGGTGATCCGGAGCGACTCGCTGCTCGTGCCGCCGACCGCCTCGACGACGTCGCGGAGCCTCGGGCCCTTCCAGTGCGCGAGCTGGCTCCAGCCCTCGACGCAGGCGATCGGCAGCTCGGCCTCGTGCTGCGGCAGGGCCATCAGCTCCGAGACGGAGAACGTGCGGCTCGAGGACCCGCGCGAGACCGTGAGCGCCCAGCCGGGGTCGGTGGCGGTCTCGAGCACCTGCGCCGCGGCGGCCGTGCGGTTGACCGGGAGGTCGTTCGCGCCGAGGCCCATCTTGCGCGGCGCGAAGACGTTGAGGGCGTCGAGCGGGCGGAACGACTGGCCGGCGGTCACGGCGACGACGGCTCCGGCCGTGACGGCGACACCGGCGAAGAAGCCGCGGCGCGACGAGACCGGCTCGACGTCGGGGGTGCGGTCGATCCAGTCGAAGATCCGCCCGACGAACCCCTTCGGCACGGGCCGCGCCGAGCCTGCCGCGGGGACCTCGTTGGGCAGCTCGTCGGGGACGAGGTCCGCGTCGGCGACGAACCGCCCCTCGGCGTCGTAGCTGTCGCGGGCCCGCCAGTAGCGGGCGATGATCGGCAGCTTGACGCCGATGTGCACGGCGAGCGAGCCGATGATCACGTACGACAGCGCGTAGTGCACCTGCTTGAACGGGAACGGCCACGGGTAGTACTGGAAGGTGTTGAGGAGACCGGTGAAGATCTGCACCAGCGAGGCCGCGACGAACAGGGCGATCGACGCCCGCTCCAGGATCTGCACGGGCCGCTCGATCGGCGGCCACTTGAACAGCTGCGGGAACACTGCGTAGAGCTTGCCGAACAGCAGCGGGAAGCAGGCGATCCCCGCGGTGATGTGGAGGCCCTGGGTCCACTTGTAGAGCGAGACCGGGCGCGTCGGGAAGCTCATCCAGGAGGCGGGCTCCTGCAGGAAGTGGCTGTAGAGCCCCGTGCCGAGGCAGACCACGAAGGCGAGACCGAGCAGCCGGCCGAGGACGACCGCGCTCCGGGCGTTGCGATTCGGAGACGTCACGGAGCGTCTGAGTCCGTACATCACTTCGCGCATGCTGTATCTCACCATCGATCGGGCGCCGAGTGGGCCGAAACGCCCTTTCGGGGGGCCCGGATGTCACGGTCGCGGAAGGAGTTCGGACCGGAACCGCTCCCGGTTCGGGCAGAGTGGGCGGGTGCGCACCTTCCTCGGCCTCCTCGGCGCGACCGTCCTCGCCCTGACCATCGGCTGGGGCGTCAGCGCGCTCGGGTTCTCGCTCCCGGGTGTCGGGCACAGCTTCCAGGCGTGGACGGTGGTCTGCTGGCTGCTGTTCATCGGCGCGTTCCTGCTGCTCCGCCGCGTCCCGGCCGAGAAGGCGACCGTCGTCGTCCTGATCGGGGCCGCCCTGATCGGCGGCGCGGCCATCGTCGGCCCCCCGAACACGAGCACCGACTCGGCTCGCTACGCCTGGGACGGCATCGTCCAGAACGCCGGCGTCTCGCCCTACGTGCACACCCCGAACTCCCGCGCGACCGAGTCGCTGCGGCCGGAGTGGCTGTTCCCCGACGCGGTCGAGACCGCGAAGGGCACGAAGACCTGCGAGGGCACCCGCGTCATGAGGACGCACGACTACGGCACCCACCGGGTGCTCTGCACGACCATCAACCGGCCGAGCGTCAACACCATCTACCCGGCTGCGGCGGAGCTCTACTTCGCAGCCGTCCGCGCCGTCGTCCCGGTCGACGCGACGTACTGGCCGCTCCAGGCCGCCGGGCTCGTCCTCAGCCTCGGCGTGACGGTCCTGCTCGTGATCCTGCTCCGCAGACGGCGCCTCGACGTGCGGTGGGCGGCGCTCTGGGCCTGGTGTCCGCTCGTCGCGTCCGAGGGCGTCACGAACTCGCACGTCGACCTCCTGGGGGCCGCCCTGGCACTCGGTGCGACGGCCCTCGTGGCGAGCGAGCGGCGGTGGCTCGGCGGGGTGGCGCTCGGAGCCGCGATCGCCGTCAAGCTGCTGCCTGTCGTCACGGCCCCCGCGCTCCTCCGGAAGCGCCCGCTTCCCGTCGTCGCCGCCTCGATCGGGGCGTTCGTGCTGCTCTATGTGCCCTACCTCCTCACGACGGGACCGAAGGTCCTCGGCTACCTGCCCGGCTACCTCCAGGAGGAGGGCGTCGACGACGGTTCGCGGTTCGCCCTGGTATTCCTCTTCGTGCACGGAAAAGCGACGACCGTGGTGGCGGTGCTGATCCTGCTGGCCGTCGCCGTCGTCGTCTGGCGGACCACCGATCCGCGATCCCCCTGGCTCGGCCAGCTCGTGATGATCGGCGCGTTCCTGTTCGTCCTGAGTCCGCGGTACCCCTGGTACGCGCTGCTGCTGATCCCGTTCGTGGCGATGACCGGCCGATGGGAGTGGCTCGGCCTCGCCCTGGCGATCTCGATCCGGCAGTTCTGGCCGTACGCCTACGTGCGGGCCTCGACGCTCGGCGTCGCGCTGGCGATCATCGTGATCGTGAGCATCCACCGCTCCGGTCCGGGCTGGTGGGGCAGGATGCGGGTGCGCGCCAGAGACGAGTGGCTCCTGCTCTCGGGGCGGCCGGCCCGCATCGCGCCTCCCGCGTCGCAGTAGGGTTCAGCCATGCCGCAGATCAGGGTCCCGGAAGCCGCCCGCTACCTCGGGGTCAGCGACGACACCGTGCGGCGCTGGATCGACAACGGCGTCCTCGAGAGCTCCAAGAACGCCTCCGGCCGCACCGTCGTCGACGGGCTCGCTCTCGCCCGACTGGCGCGGAGGAACGCCGTCCTGCCCGGCGACCCCGACGGCAAGGCCAGCTCGGCGCGCAACCGCTTCACGGGCCTCGTGACCGGCATCACGAGCGACACCGTGATGTCGCAGGTCGAGCTGCAGTGCGGACCGTTCCGGGTGGTCTCGCTGATGAGCACCGAGGCGGTCCGAGAGCTCGGCATCGAGCTCGGCTCGGAGGCCGTGGCCGTCGTCAAGGCGACGATGGTCGTCATCGAGACGCCTCCGGCGTCGTAGAGCGCCAGGAGGAATTCTCACCTCGGGCCAATCCGATCCGCCGAGGGCTTCGAACTCATATCCGGTGCCTCCCGAAGGGCGCCGCCCCTCTCCGTCCGGCGAGAGACCCGAAGCCGGAACGCACCACCGGATCAGCGCGGCCTCGGAGGCCCGCAGCAGACAACCCGTGCTGCGGTCCCCGGGTGCTGTCGCAGACAGCTGCGATTACTCTCGAGACATGACGGTCTCGCTGGGCATCCCCACCCTTCCAGGACGAGCGGATCCCGCGCTCCCTCCTCGGCCCTCGGCAGCGGCCGGCCTGATCGACCCGCTGGGCCGCGAGGCGACCGACCTCCGCGTCTCGCTCACCGACGTCTGCAACCTCCGCTGCACGTACTGCATGCCGGCCGAGGGCCTGCCCTCGCTCCCCCGAGACCAGGCGCTGACGGCCGACGAGATCGTGCGGCTGGTCACCATCGGAGTGCGCGACCTCGGCATCCGGCAGGTGCGCTTCACCGGCGGCGAGCCGCTCCTCCGGCGCGACCTCGTCGAGATCATCGAGCGCTGCGCGGCACTCGAGCCGCGCCCGGAGATCTCCCTGACCACCAACGCCATCGGCCTCGCCGAGCGCGCCGAGCGGCTCGCCGCTGCCGGCCTCGACCGGGTCAACGTCTCGCTCGACTCGCTCCACGCCGAGACCTTCATGAAGGTGACCCGGCGCCCGTTCCTCAACCGCGTCATCGCCGGCGTCGACGCCGCTGCGGCGCACGGCCTCGGGCCGGTCAAGATCAACGCGGTCCTCCTGCCGGGCGTCAACGACCACGAGGCGCCCGACCTCCTCGCCTGGGCGCTCGAGCGCGGGCACGAGCTCCGCTTCATCGAGCAGATGGCCCTCGACGCCGACCACACCTGGAGCCGCGACTCGATGGTGACGGCCGCCCGCGTCCGCGAGCTGCTGTCCGACCGCTTCGACCTCGCGCTCGCGGTCGAGCCCCGCGACGGCGCGCCGGCCGAGCGCTTCGTCGCGACCGGGCGCACCGGCGACGACGCCCGGCTCCACGGGACGGTCGGCATCATCGCCTCCGTCACCGAGCCGTTCTGCGCCGACTGCCGCCGCACGCGCCTCACGGCCGAGGGCAGCGTCCGCAGCTGCCTCTTCTCGCACACCGAGTTCGACCTCCGCGGGCTCCTCCGCGGCGGCGCGACCGACCTCGACGTGGCCGACCGCTGGCGCGAGGCCATGTGGGCGAAGCCGAAGGGCCACAGCATGAACGACGCCGGCTTCGTCCAGCCGGACCGCTCCATGAGCGCGATCGGCGGATGACATGAGCGTCGTCACCGTCACCCTGCGCTTCTTCGCCGCGTCGCGGGCCGCGACCGGGCTCGATCAGCTCGAGTGCGTCTCCGACGACGAGCCGACGCTCGGCGAGCTGCTCGCCGGTCTGGCGCCCGCGAACGGCACCGACCCCGACGAGTTCGAGCGGATGCTCCAGCGCTGCTCGTTCCTGGTCGACGGGGTCACCACCCGCGACCGCTCGACCCCCGTGCCGGCGGGCGCCGTCGTCGACGTGATGCCGCCCTTCGCCGGCGGCTGAGCCCGCTGCGCGTCCCGCTGCTCGCCGCTCGCGTCTCGCGGCTCCCGCCCCGCTTGCGGCTCCCGCCCCGCGGTCAGGAGTGAAGGTTGGGGTGGAACCCGCCCGGGTCGATGTCGCAGAGCGGCAGCGGCACGCGCCCCGGGGAGCCCGCCGGGACCGCGTCGCCTCCGGTCAGTGCGCCGGGGCGGAGAGTCCAGCCGAGCATCCCGCGCGTCAGCACCGACACGTCGTAGCCCTCCGAGCGGAGCATCCGGGCGGCCGCCTCCGAGCGCGGACCCCTGGCGCAGTACACGACCACCGGCAACTCGGGATCGAGCGCAGGATGCTCGCGGCTCGTCGACCCGAACCCCGCGGCCAGGAGATCGCCCGGGATGGCGCCTGAGGCGTGCTCCGCGGCCTCTCGCACGTCGACGAGCGTGAAGGCGTCGACACCGCGCGAGCGGTCGCGGAGGCGGGCCTCGAGGGCGTCGGCCGTGATCGCGGCGACGGGGGCCGGCGCAGGATCGGGGG
Organism: Frondihabitans peucedani; assembly: GCF_039537585.1. Classification (NCBI taxonomy): domain Bacteria; kingdom Bacillati; phylum Actinomycetota; class Actinomycetes; order Micrococcales; family Microbacteriaceae; genus Frondihabitans; species Frondihabitans peucedani. The sequence goes on along the minus strand of NZ_BAABAU010000005.1, from coordinate 78,666 downwards.
CGGTGCGGCCGGTCTCTCGATCCTGCGCCCTCTCCGCCTTTCGAGCCGCCGAGCGGACGAGCCGGCTCTCCCGCCAGCTGCCGAACCCGGCGTCGATCGTGACGACGCGGCCGAGGAGAGGCTCGCCGACCCCGGTGATGAGCTTGATCGCCTCGGACGCCATGACCGAGCCGACCGTGCCGCAGAGCGGGCCGAGGACCCCGACGTCGGCGCAGGACTCGTCCCAGCCGCCCTCCGGCGGCTCCGGGTGGAGGTCGCGGTAGTCGACCGCGCGGTCGTCGGGGGCGGCGTCCCAGAAGACGCTCACCTGGCCGTCGAAGCGCGAGACGCTGCCCCAGACGACGGGGAGGCCCCGGCGCGCGGCCTCGTCGGCGACGACGTAGCAGGTGTCGAAGGAGTCGCTGCCGTCGACGACGAGGTCGTAGTCGTCGAGGATCGAGGCGGTGGAGGCGTCGAGACGGAACGGGTGCACCCGGACGGTCACGTCGGAGTTGACGGCGCGGACCCAGTCGGCAGCGGCCCGGGCCTTCGGGAGGCCGACCTGGTCGGGCCGGTAGAGGACCTGGCGCTGGAGGTTCGAGAGGTCCACAGCATCGTCATCGACGATTCCCAGCGTTCCGACACCACTCTGCGCGAGATACTGGATACCGGGGCAGCCGAGGCCGCCGGCCCCGACGACGAGCACTCTGGCGTTCGCGATGCGATCCTGCCCGTCGAGACCGATCTCAGCCAATCGTGACGTGCGCGCATACCGTGCGACGTCCGGGCGCGGGGCACTGGTCGCAGCCGCAGCAGCGGTGCCAGACGAGAGAACCGCACCACCCGCACCACCAGAGCGCTCCGAACCATCAGAGGCGTTCCGGCCAGACAGACCTACGACATCAGACACACCGACGAGACCAGACAGACCGACGAGAGGAGGGAGCGACGACATGACCGACCTCCTCGAATCGCCGACAGCAGCGATCCCCACTGTACGACGCTCCACGCGCCTCTCGCGCTCGCGAGAGCAGCTGCAGGCGATCCGGGCCACCCGGTTCGGCGACGCCGCGCTGGTGGGAGTCGTCGGCCTCCTCGTCTCGGTGGCCTTCTCGTGGGTGCCGTCGGTCTGGTACGACGAGTCGGCCACGATCGTCTCGGCGCAGCGCACCTGGGCCGAGCTGTGGTCCGAGATCCACACGGTCGACGCCGTCCACGCCACCTACTACGCCCTCATGCACGCGTGGTTCGCCGTCGTCGGCTACACCCCGTTCAGCCTGCGCTTCCCCAGCGCCGTCGCGATCGGGCTGGCCGCCGCCCTCCTCACGACGCTGGCGCGCGAGCTGACCTCGAAGCGCACGGCGATCGTCGCCGGTCTCCTCTTCGTCCTGCTGCCCCGCGTCACCTGGGCCGGGAGCGAGGGCCGCTCCTACGCCCTGTCGACCGCTCTCGCGACCGCGGCGACGCTCGTCTTCGTCCTGGCCGCCAAGAAGACGCGCGACGACCGGCGCGTCCACGTCCTCTGGTGGGTGCTCTACGGCGTCCTCGCCTTCGCCTCCACTGCGGTGTTCCTCTACTCGGCGCTCCTGATCGTGGGGCACGGCGTGACGCTGGGGCTGTGGCTCCTGCGCGAGCGCCGCTCGTCGCGCGACACCCCCTGGCGCCCCGTCGTCGGGGGCTGGTTCGTCTCGGCGGGTGTGGCCGGCGGGCTGCTCGTCCCGCTGGCCCGACTCGCGAGCAGCGAGTCGAAGCAGATCAGCTGGATCTCGAAGCCCGACGCGGGCACGATCATCGACTTCGGCGTCTGGCAGTGGTTCATGACCAGCTGGTGGTTCGCGGGGCTCGGGTGGATCCTGGCGATCGCGGGCGTCGTCGCCGTCCTCCGGGGGCGCGCTGCGCTGCGGTCAGAGGGTGCGGCTGCGGACGGTGCGGCTGCGGGACGCCCGTCCGGCGTGCTGCAGCTCGTCCTGCCCTGGATGCTCGTGCCTTCGATCGGCCTGATCGCGGTCTCGCTGGTCGGGAGCCCCCTGTACTCGCCGCGGTACGTGACCTTCGCAGCCCCCGCCATGGCCCTCCTGATGGCGGTGGGGTTGACGTCTCTCCGGGCGCCACGCCTCACCTCCGCCTCGTCGCGCCGCCTGGTCGCGTCCGGGCTCGTCCTCGCGGTCGCGATGAGCCTTCCGACCTACATCTCGCAGCGGCTGGTCGAGGCCAAGGACTCCTCGTCGTGGTCGGAGGTCGCCGCCCTCGTCGCCAAGGAGCGAAAGCTCGAGGGCGTCAACGCCACCGATGCCATCATCTACGGGCACATCCGGCGTCACCCGACCGGCTCCGCCCGCAACATCGCCTACGCCTATCCGCACGCGTTCACGGGCATGACCGATGTCACCCTCAAGACCCCCGCAGCCGAGACCGGAGCCCTCTGGGAGACCCGCTACCCGCTCTCGTCGACCATCGAGCGCGTCGACGGCCACACCTACGTCTGGCTCGTCACGAGCATCAAGCAGGATCTCCGCCCCAGCGTCACCAAGGCGCTGGCCGGCGAGGGCTACCACCTGCAGGACGAGTGGCACCTCACCTGGGTGAACGTGCTGCGCTACCGGCTCTAGCCGGGCTGCGGCCGGGAACAGGCTCGTGTCGCGCAGCCCTGCGCTGCGGTCAGTCGGCGAGGAGCCGCGCGCCGTGCACGGGCCCGGTGGCCCGCACGACGGCCAGCTTCGCCGCGCTCAGCGCGATCTGCAGCTCGAGCGCCCCGTCGAGGTCCGGCGCCAGGAACGCGACCGTCGGCCCCGATCCTGAGACGACGCCCGCGAGGGCCCCGTTCTGCTCGCCGAGCTCGAGCACGGCGCCGAGCCCCGGCTCGAGGTGGAGCGCCGGCGCCTGGAGGTCGTTGTGCATGACGTCGGCGAGCCGCGCAGGATCCCCCGCCCGCAGCGCCTGCAGGACCCCCGAGTCGACCCGGGGCTGCCGGACCGGATTGATGTCGGCGAGGTGGCGGATCCTGTGCTCGTCGAGTTCGCGGTAGACGGCGGGCGTCGATAGCCCGAAGTCGGCGAGGGCGAGGACCCATTGGAACTGGCCCTGCGCGAGCGCGGGGCTGAGCTCGTCGCCGCGGCCGGTGCCGACGGCGGTGCCGCCCATCAGCGCGAAGGGCACGTCGGCTCCGAGCTGGGCGCCGAGGCGGAGGAGCTCGTCGCGGCTCTGGCCGGTGTTCCAGAGCGTGTCGCAGGCGAGCAGGGTCGCCGCGGCATCGGCCGAGCCGCCGCCCATGCCTCCGGCGACCGGGACGTTCTTGTCGATCGTCAGGGCCACCCCGCCCGCGTAGCCGGTGGCCGCGGCGAGGAGCCTGGCGGCTTTGATGGCGAGGTTGGAGTCGTCGACCGGCACGCCCGACAGGTCGATGCCCGCCGTCGTCGAAGTGAACCGGACGCTGAACCCGTCTGCGTGGCGCGCTCGGACATCCTCGTACAGCGACACGGCCTGGTACGCCGTCGCGAGCTCGTGGTACCCGTCGTCCTGGAGATCGCCCACGGCGAGGAAGACGTTGATCTTGCCGGGGGCGCGGGTGTGGACCACGGTCGAGGAGGCCACGGAGGTCATGGTTCCAACTTATACGGCTGGGAGCGCCTCTCGAGCCGCACCCGACTCGGCCCTGACGAGCGGGATGACGTCGCGGGCGAAGCGCTCCATCTCCTCGACCTGCGGCGAGAACTGCAGAAGGAGCGTGTCGACGCCGGCCCGTTCGAACTCCAGGATGCGGTCGGCGACCTGGCGGGGCGTCCCGATGAACCTGGGGCGGAGACCGCGGTTCGACACCGAGTAGTCGCGGAGATCGGGCTGGTGCTCGAGGTGCGACTGCCGGATGAAGTCCTGGTACGACTCGTAGGCGGCGCCGTGGCTGACGTCGGTGATCCGGGCCAGCTCGGCCTCGGCCTCCTCCTCGGTGTCGCGGACGATCGCGTACGCGGCCATCCCGAACGCCTCGAACGGAGTCGATCCTGCGGCCTCGCGGCGAGCGCGCATGTCGTCGACCTTCGTGCGGAGCTCGTCGACGGTGCCGCCGTGCGTGAGGTACGCGTCGGCGAAACCGACGATCGCGGCCTTGCCCGCGGGGCTCTCGCCGCCGGCGTAGATGCGCGGCTGCACGTGCGGCTTCGGCTCGAGGTGGCTGTTCGTCAGGTCGTAGTAGTCGCCGTGGAAGTCGAACGGCGTCTCGTTCCAGAGGCCCTTCAGGATGTTCACGAACTCCGTGGAGCGCGCGTAGCGGTCGTCGTGCTCCGAGAAGAGGCCGCCGTACTGGCGCGACTCCTCCTCCCACCAGGCCGAGACGACGTTGAGCGTGAAGCGCCCGCCGGAGACCTCGTCGATCGTCGCGGCCTGCTTCGCGGCGACGGCCGGCAGGTGGTAGCCGGGCCGGATCGCGGCCATGAGCTCGAGCTTCTCGGTGACGGCGGCGATCGCGGCCGTCAGCGACCAGGCCTCGAGCGACGGCGCGGCCGTGCCCTTGATGTCGTTCAGGTTGAGCTCGGGGATCAGCGTGAGGTCGAAGCCGACCCGCTCGGCGGTCTGCACGACGCGCTTGATGTAGTCGAAGGTGACGGGCATCTTCTCGTCGTCGACGTTGCGGAGCCAGCCGCCGAAGATGGGGGTCCAGAAGCCGAACCTCATGCGAGCACCCCCGCCGTCTCGGGGTAGTGCGCAGCGAGCCGGGCGCCGAGGAACCTCGCGATCTCTTGAGGCCCCGACTTCTCGGAGGCCGCCTCCACTTCGGGGTTGTAGTTCGTGTTCGTGTTGACGTCGTAGACCACCTGGCGTCCGTCGACGGTCTCGATGAACTCCACTCCGGCGATCTCGATGCCGTTCGCCGACAGGAACTCGGGGAGGCGCAGGATCACGGGGTGCTCGGCGATCGGAGCGCCGTCGGCGGTCTTCTCCCGCAGCTGGAAGAGCGGCGCGGCGCCGGGCAGGGCGCAGGCGTCGGCCGGGCAGAACTCGAAGGTGTCGCCGGAGGTGTCGACCTGCACGGCGTAGACGAACTCGCCCCCGACGAACTCGGCGCGCGTGTTGAACGGCTGCGCGGCCTGGAGCAGCTCCTGGATGAGCGTGATGCCGTCGGGCGACGACTCGAACTCGGCGGAGTCGACCCAGGCGGCGAACTCCTCCTGGGAGTCCCAGCGGCGGACGCCGAGACCCTTGCCGCCCTGGTTGTGCTTCGAGATGAACGGCACGGGGAAGGTCGCGGCGACCGCTGCGAGGTCGCGGGTGCCGAAGACGGCGGAGGTGCGCGGCACGTCGAAGCCGAGCGACTGGAGGCCCAGGTGCTGCTGCACCTTGCTCACCTCGAGGTCGATCACGCCGCGGCCGTTCACGACGGGGCGGCCGGCCGCCTCGAGCCAGGACAGCGCGGCGCGGGTGTACTCCTTCGAGAACTCGTTGCCGCGGGTGTGCGCGCTGGCCGACATGCGCGACCAGTAGACGCCGGGGGCCGGCTCCGAGGTCAGGTCGATCGAGCCGTCGGTCAGCAGGAGCTCCTCGACCGGCACCCCCTCGGCCTCGAAGGCTGCTCGGAGGGGCGGGAACCACTCGGGGTTCTCGTGGATCACGTAGACGCGGGGGTGCTCAGTCACTCTGCAAGCCTAGGCACGCGCGCTGCATCCTGCGTCTGTGTTGCGTCCGGCTACGTCGCGTCGGTGGCAGGACGCGGGCGTCGACGACGCGCGACGACCAGCAGGACGCCGCCTGCCGCCAGCCCGCCGAGGCCGACCGCCAGCGTCGGCCAGGTGGTCGACCCGGTGAAGGCGAGTTCGGCGACGCCCGAGGTCGGCGTCACGCCTGCCGCCGCTCGGGGCGTTCCGGTGAGGTGGATGAGGCTCACATCGGTCGCGACCGAGAAGTCGGCCGTTTGCGTGCCGCCGCTCCGAGCTGCGAAGGCGGTCAGCAGGTAGTCGCCGGGCTCGCGGGTGAGCGTCGCCGACCACTGGCCGTCTGATCCGACCCGGACCGTTCCGTCGTCGACGGGCAGCGACGAGGTCGCGGCAGGATCACCGGTGCTCACCGCGGCAGGAACCACGCGGCGCGCGGACTCGGGCTGGAGCGGCGCCGGGTCGCCGGAGGATGCGAATAGAGCCGGGTAGAGGCCGCTGAGGTAGGTGAGCGCGTCGTCGCCCTTCTCCTCGTAGAGCACGATGTCGTCGCCGGGGGTTCCCGTGCCGGAGACCGTCATGTCGACGGCTCCGGTCGTCGTCGCGCTCGTTCTGCCGGTGACGGGGATGCCGTACTCGTCGATCACGCCGTCGAGCGTCTCGGGGAAGTCGTCGGCCGCGCGCGCCCTGCCCTCGGAGAGCTTCGCCAGGGCGACGACGCTGGATAGCTTCCGCTGGACGACGCCGACTGCGGGTCGGGCGGCCCAGTCGGTCGTCGCGATCGATCGCGCCGCGATCTTCGCGGACTGCGTCCGCGGCCGGTCGGCGCCGCGCGGAGCGACGCGTGAGGCGGAGGCGGACTGGGACTGGGACTGGGACTCGGACTCGGACTCGGACTCGGACGAGTACGTGTTCACGTACACCGTGTCGGTGCCGGGGTCGATCGAGGCGCTGAAGTCGAGACCGTCGTAGTTCGGGCTCGTGATGCGCGGCGGCAGAATCGCGCCGACCGGCGGCGACACCGTGAGGTCGACGGGCGAGGACTCGGCCGATTCGATCGTCGTCTGGTCGCCGTCGTCCGTGTACCGCGCAGCGGCTGCCGTGACGCTCACCGACCCGAACACCACGGAGTAGTCACCTGTCCACGTGCCGTCGGCCCCGACCACGATGGCGTCCGTGGGGCCGCCGTCGAAGTCCTCGTCGTCCCGGGACGAGTACAGGTCGATCGTGTCGCCCGGCGTGCCGGTTCCCGAGAACTCGATGATCGCGTTCGGTTGTCCGCCCGCGAACGGCGCTGGCGCGACGCGGTAGGTGCTGCCCGTCGAGGGGGCCAGGATCGTCGGCGTCTCGCTGGTCTCCGCATCGAAGGTCACGTCGAGATCGACCTCGGTGAGGGCGCGGCCGGCGCTCGTGCCGAAGAGGCTGAGGAACTGCTCGTAGCCCGCGTCGGCGGCGAAGGTCAACGGGATCGAGAATGACGAGGTCGTCGTGGTCGTCCGCGCGATCACGGCACCATCACTGTCCGTGACGGAGAGCCGCGACCCGACGGGAGCCGTGCCCTCGAGGGTGAGCGTGCGCGGCCCCTGGACCCGGACGGAGCCGTCTTGGTCCGGTCGGGGCGAGGTGAGGACGAGGTCGGAGGAGGTCGCGCGCTTGGGGCTGGGCGGACGCGTCGGGGTCGGCGACTGCGTCGGGGTCGGCGACTGCGTCGGGGTGGGGGACTGCGTCGGAGTCGGCGACTGCGTCGGGGTGGGGGTCGCCGCCGGCGCGGCGCTGGCGGGCACCGACACGAGGGCCGTGCCGCCGAGGCCGAGGAGGAGGGCTGCGGGAACGACGAGGAGGTGGCGCAGGGATGCTTTCATCACGGGAGACCGGGTGCTTTCGGCGTGAGTCGACGTGCGTTCCAGCGCTCCGACCCACCCCGAGCGAGGAGTCCCCCCGGTGATCGCGCGGGTGAGAAGAAGGTAGCACCGCCGGGCCGCGCCTCGGCACGCCCGCTTCCGGGGCCGAGTCGGGTCAGCGAGTCGTCGCGTTACGCGGTCCTGTCTGGCGCACGGACCGACACGGCATGCTGGGCTCATGGCACGGATGCAGCACTTCGGATGGTTCTTCGGGCGCGGGTTCGGCCCGCAGGGCTGGCTGCGCCCCGACTGGCACTGGAACCTCCCCTGGGACCGCCCGGGCCTCTACCAGTCGTCGGCCGCCGAGCTGGAGCGCGCCGGTCTCGACCTCCTGATCATCGAGGACAGCCTGTCGCCCGGGCCCGCGGAGCAGCTCGACCTCCGCGTCCGCGGAGCGCTGGGGGCCCCGAAGCTCGACCCGCTCCTCCTGACCCCCTACCTGTTCGCGGCGACGAGCCGCCTGGGAATCGCGCCGACGATCAACGCCGGCGTCTTCCCGCCCTACCTGGCCGCCCGGCAGTTCGCGACCCTCCAGCACCTGAGCGACTACCGGGTGGGCCTCAACGTCGTCACCGACGTCAAGGGGAGCCGGCACTTCGGCATCCCGGAGCTCGACCACGACGCCGCCTACGACCGGGCCGAGGAGTGGATGCACGTCGTCCGGCAGCTCTGGCACAGCTGGGCGGACGGCGCGGTCGTCGAGGACACCGACACCTGGCGCTACGCCGACGGCTCGAAGCTCGACGCCTTCCAGCACCGCGGCGACTACTTCTCGCTCGACGGCCCCCTCAACGCGCTGCCGTTCGACGACGAGGGCGGCGACCCCGTCATCGTCTCGCCCGGCGGCTCCGGCCGGGGGCTCGCGTTCGCGGGCCGCAACTCCGACGTGCAGCTCGCGCTCGCGAAACTCGACGTCGAGACCGTGAGGGCGTACCGCGCGAAGATCCACGCGGCAGCGGTGGCGGAGGGGCGGGATCCTGCGTCGCTCAGGATCCTCTTCGTCCTGACGCCGGAGATCGTCGCCAGCCAGGACGAGGTCGACCGCATCGTGGCGGCCTCGGCTCACCCGAGCGACGCCGACCTGCACGAGGTGATCGAGCGGCAGTCGATCATCACCGAGACCGACCTCACCGGCCTCGACCTCGACGCGCCCCTCGACCCGGGCGTCTTCGGGCAGCACGTCTCGAAGGGCAGCATCGGCGGCCTCGTCGGCAGCGCTCCCCCGGACACGCCGCTCCGCGAGCTGTTCGTCGCGAAGTACCGCAAGGGCAGGATCGCGGACGGCACCGGCTTCGTCGGAACGGTCGGCCAGGTCGCCGACTTCATCGAGCGGCTCGGCGACGACGCCGACAACGACGGCTTCATCTTCAACGGCGACCTGCATCCGGCGACCGTGCACCGCACTCTCGACGCGCTCGTCCCCGAGCTCCGGAGCCGCGGCATCCTGCGCCCCGAAGCCGGTTCCGGGGGCCTGCGGGCGAATCTGCTCGACTTCTGACCGGCTGCCGGCTGCGGAGTCGCGGTTCTACCACCGTTCGAGGGTCGCTTCTCCGGGCGAATCGAAGTAACCTCAGGATCACGCGACGCGCTTACCCGAGAGCGAAGCCCCTGCTTACCCGAGCACCTGCACCGTCTCACCGAGCGGTGCTGTCCGCAGCACGCTGATCCGTCAGCGCAGCCCTACCCGAGGCACCCCTTGGCTTCCTTCCTGTCCCGAAACAGGAGAATGCCCGCAGTTCTGATCACCCTGGCTCTCGTCGCCGGCACTGTCGCCGTCGCCGACTCGGCCAGGGCGGACTCGGCACCCGCCGATCCGAAGAACGCGGCCACTCCCACCACCGTCACAGCCGACCCGCTGCCGACCCCCCAGATCGACGGCGTCGTCTGGACCGAGCTCGTCGTCGGGAACACCGTCTACGTCGGCGGGAAGTTCGCGAACGCACGCCCGGCGGGAGCCGCCGCAGGAACACACACCGTCAAGCGGACCTCGATGCTGGCGTTCGACATCCGCACGGGCGCGCTCAACACCCGGTTCGCGCCGGTGCTCAACGGCGACGTCCAGGCGATCAGCACGGCGGCCGACGGGAAGCACCTCTACATCGGCGGCTCCTTCACCAAGGTGGGCAGTGCCGCCAAGAGCAGGATCGCGGAGATCGACGCCACGACAGGCGCCCTCACCCCCGCTTTCAAGGCCTCCGCCAACGGCACGGTGAAGAGCATCGTCCGCCGAGGCTCGACGGTCTACTTCGGCGGATCGTTCACCTGGTCGACCGGCAAGACCCGTCAGCAGCTCGCCGCCGTGAACGGGACCACCGGCGGGCTCTCGACCTGGACGCCGTCTGCGACCGGGGGCGTCGTCAACGCGCTGGCCCTCTCGCCCGACGGCAAGAAGGTCGTCGTCGGCGGGGCGTTCACGACGCTCGACAAGTCGGCGAACCCCGGGTACGGACTGGGAGCCGTCGACTCCGCGTCCGGCAAGAACCTCCCCTGGCATGTGAACTCGGTCGTCCGCAACGGTGGCAAGAACTCGGCGATCACCAGCTTGACCTCGACGAGCACCGGTCTCTACGGCACCGGGTACACGTTCGGCGACGGCGGCAACCTGGAGGGCGCGTTCCGCGCCGACTGGACGGCGGGCGACCTCACCTGGGTGGAGGACTGCCACGGCGACACCTACGGCAGCGCGGTCGTGGGCGGCGTCGTCTACATCGCCGGCCACGCGCACTACTGCGGCAACGTCGGCGGCTTCCGCGAGACATCGCCGGAGAGCCACCACCGGGCGATCGCCTTCTCGGCCACGGCGACCCAGAAGGTGGCGACGAACACCGCCTCCGGCCACGCCTACGCGAACTTCGGCGGGCGGCCGGCACCGTCGCTCCTCGACTGGTATCCCGACCTCACTCCGGGCACCTTCACCGGGAAGGGCCAGGCCGCCTGGACCGTGGCCGGCACCTCCCAGTACGTCGTCTACGGCGGAGAGTTCACAGCCGTGAACGGGAAGGCGCAGCAGGGGCTCGTGCGGTTCGCGACCCCCTCCCTCGCGCCGAACCGCGTCGGTCCGGTGTCGAGCGGGGCCGCCTTCGTCCCGCAGCTGACGTCTCCCGCGAGCGGCGTCGTGCGGGTGGGCTGGACCTCGAACGCCGATCCCGACAACAAGGCGCTCCGCTACGACGTCTACCGCGACGGCGACCCGACGCCCGTCTACACGACGACGAGGAACTCGTCGGTCTGGTTCCGGCCGCAGATCGGGTTCACCGACGCAGGGCTCGTGCCGGGGCACTCCTACGCCTACCGCGTGCGCGCGACCGACCCCTTCGGCAACACCGTGCTGGGCGACAACGTCTCGATCACGGTTGCCTCCGCCGGCCCCACCGGCTACGCGGCGGTCGTCACAGGGCAGGGGGCGTCGAACTTCTGGCGCTTCGGCCAGTCGAAGGGGAGCGCGGTGCAGGATCTCGCCGGCTACACGCCCCAGATCCTGACCGGCTACCCGACTGCGGGCGCCGCAGGGTCGAGCGTCGACGGCAGCACCGCGACGCAGTTCTCCGCATCCGCCACGACCACCGCCGCGACCGCGACGCCCTCCTGGCCCTCGGTGTCGACGATGTCGGTCGGCGCCTGGTTCCGGGCCGCTCCCGGTCACGGCGGCACCGTGGTCGACTTCGGCAGCAACAGCCCGCTCCTCTCCGACACCGTCGACCGGTCGCTCGCGGTGACCGCGAACGGCCTCCTCGCGTTCGGGATCCGGTCCGCAGGATCGCCCGTGCTCTCCTCCCCGAGGTCGGTCGCCGACAGCAGGTGGCACTTCGCGACCGCCACGGTCACCCCGACGACCATGACGCTCTACCTCGACGGCCGCGCCGTCGCCCGCAGGTCGGGCTCGTTCGCGCTCTCGCGGACCTGGGGCTACTGGCGCGTCGGCGGCGACACCCCCTGGCTCGGGGCCCACTACTTCACCGGAACCATCGACGATGTCTCGGTCTACCCGGCAGCGCTCACCGACGCACAGGTCGCCGCGCAGTACCGGGCCGCCACCGGCACCTAGGGCGCGCTGATCCTGCATCAGCCCACGCTCCACCCCCTGCACCACCGGACGAACGACCGAACAGACAGAGGCCACCTCATGGGGCGAGGCACCAGCACGACGATCCGGCGCGTGACGACAGCGCTCACCACGACGGCGGTCCTCGCCGCGGGGCTCGTGGCGATCGGAGGCCCGGCACACGCCGACTCCGCCCCCGCCGATCCGACCGACCCGAAGACGCCGGTCACCGTGACCACCGACGTCCTGCCCACACCGCAGATCGACGGGGTCGTCTGGACCCAGGCCATCTCGAAGGGCCACGTCTTCGCGGGCGGCGAGTTCACGACGGCGCGGCCGTTCGGAGCGGCGGCCGGCGTCAACACGGTCTCTCGCGCGAATCTCCTCTCGTACGACATCACCACCGGAATCCTCGATTCGGCCTTCACCGCGTCGACGAACGCGCAGGTGAAAGCGGTCGCCGCCTCCTCCGACGGATCGTCGCTCTTCGTGGCCGGCTCCTTCACCCAGGTCGACGGTGCGACCAGGACCCGGATCGCGAAGGTCGACGCGAAGACCGGGGCTCTCGTCTCGGCCTTCACCGCCACCGCGAACTCGACGGTCAACGCGCTCGCCGTCCGCGGCAACACCCTCTACCTCGGCGGCGCCTTCACCTCGGTGACCGCGACGGTCGGCGGAGCGGGTGTGTCGCGGGGCCAGCTGGCTGCGGTCGACGCGACGACGGGCGCGATCCTGCCCTGGAACCCGTCCGCGGTCGGCGGCAACGTGTCGTCGCTGGCGGTCTCCCCCGACGGCGGGAAGGTCGTCGTCGGAGGCGCCTTCACCACTCTGAACGGGTCGGGGAACCCGGGCTACGGGCTCGGCGCCGTCGACTCGACCTCGGGCGCGCTCCTGCCCTGGGCCGCCAACACGACGAAGGTCCGAGACGGCGGCTCGATGGCCGGGATCACGAGTCTCACCGGCGACTCCACCGGGGTCTATGGATCCGGCTACGTCTTCGGCACCGGAGGGACTCTCGAGGGGACCTTCCGAGCCGACTGGAACGGCGACCTGGTGTGGATCGCGGACTGCCACGGCGACACGTACTCGACCGCGGTCTCGTCGACCGCCCTGTACGCGACGAGCCACGCCCACTTCTGCGGCGACCTCCAGGGCTTCCAGCAGACGAACCCGAACTTCACGTTCCACCGAGCGACGGCCTTCAGCAAGGCGGCGACACTCACCCTGACGGCGAACCCCTGGGGCTCCACCTACACGGACTTCGCGGGCACGCCCGGTCCGTCGCTCCTGAACTGGAACCCGACGCTGACACCGGGGACCTACACCGGCAAGACGCAGGCGGCCTGGAGCGTCGCCGCGAACGACGACTACGTCGTGTACGGAGGCGAGTTCCCCACGGTCGACGGCATCGCGCAGCAGGGCCTCGTGCGCTTCGCCGTCCCGTCGATCGCGCCGAACAAGGACGGCCCCGTCGTCACCGGAGGCCAGTTCGTCCCGAATCTGACCTCGGTCCGGTCGGGCTCGGTCAAGGCGAGCTGGCTCGCCAACGCCGACCGCGACAACGGCACCCTCTCGTACGCCCTCTACCGCGACGGCTCGTCGACCCCGGTCTACACGACGACCGCCTACTCGACCACCTGGCTGCGACCCGAGCTCGCCTTCACCGACACCGGGCTGGTGCCCGGATCGACCCACAGCTATCGCCTCCGCGCGACCGATCCGTTCGGGAACACCGTCCTCGGCAACAGCGTCTCGATCACCGCCGCCTCGTCGCAGCCGAGCGGCTACCCGGGGCGCGTGCTCGCCGACGCTCCGTCCGACTTCTGGCGTCTGGACGAGACCAGCGGCTCGGCTGTCCGCGACTTCGCCGGGAACAACGACCTCGTCGCCGGCGCCGGCGTGACCCGCGGAGCGGCCGGAGCCGTCTCGGACGGCGACCGGGCCTCGACCTTCAACGGGACGACGACCGGCTTCGCCGCAACCCAGTCGCCGGTGGCCGCACCGCAGACCTTCACCGAGGAGGCCTGGTTCTCGACGACCACGACGGCCGGCGGCAAGATCCTGGGCTTCGGGGAGCAGTCGACGGGCGTCTCGACGCAGTACGACCGCCACCTGTACCTGTCGACGGACGGGCGACTCAACTTCGGCGTCTACAACGGCTCGCTCGTGACGCTGACGAGCCCGGCCGCTCTCAACGACGGGCACTGGCACCAGGCAGTCGCGACGCTCGGCTCGTCCGGGATGAACCTCTACGTCGACGGCCGGCTCATCGCCAGCCGGTCGTCGGTGAGCGCCCAGAGCATCCCCGTCGGCTACTGGAGGATCGGCGGCGACAGCACCTGGAACGGCTCGCCCTGGTTCGCCGGCTCCATCGACGACGTGTCGATCTACCCGGCCGCGTTGACGGCGGCTCAGGTCCAGGCGCACTACGCCAGCGCGACCGGTGCCTCGACGCCCCCGACGAACACCGCCCCGACCGCCTCGTTCACCCAGAGCGCCTCCGGCCTCCAGGCGACGTTCGACGGCTCCTCGTCGTCCGACCCGGACGGCTCCATCGCCTCGTACAGCTGGAGCTTCGGAGACGGAGCCACGGCGACCGGTGCGACTCCGACGCACGCCTATGCCGCTGCGGGCTCCTACTCGGCCTCGCTCACCGTGACCGACAACGGAGGCGCGACAGCGTCCACGAGCCGCCAGGTGACAGTCACGGTTCCCGCAACGTCCGGCACCGTCGCCTCCGACGCCTTCGGGCGCACCCTCTCGAGCGGCTGGGGCACTGCTGATGTCGGCGGCGCCTGGACGAGCGTGGGCAGCGCCTCCAACCTCTCCATGCAGACGGGGACAGGCAGGATCACGCTCAGCGGGCCGAGCGCGCAGGCCGGAGCGACGCTCGCCTCGGTCTCCCAGACCGGCGTCGACCTCTCCGTGACTTTCGCGCTCGCGCAGGCGGCGTCCGGCGGAGGCACCCAGGTGTCGCTGCAGGGACGGAAGATCGGGTCGAGCGACTATCGGGCGACCGTCCAGCTGACCGGCAGCGGGACGGCCACGGTCTCCCTGGTGGGCGCGGGCACGACCATCGCGAACCCGGTCCGCGTCGCAGGATCGATCGGCGCCGGGACCCGGATCAGCACCCGTCTCCAGGTCGTCGGCACCAGCCCCACGACGCTCCGGGCGAAAGCCTGGATCGCGGGCACGACGGAGCCGTCGGCCTGGATGGTGACGGCGACGAGCTCCGCTGCGGCGCTGCAGGCTCCCGGGTCGCTCGGGCTGCTCAGCTACGTGTCGGGGTCGTCGGCTGCCGGGGCGCAGAGCCTCTCAGTCGACGACCTGGTCGCGACGACGCCCTGAGGTCGGCGGTCGTCGGGGTTGCTCGCCTGGGATCCTCGCCTCGGGCCCTCGTCTCGGCCCGTCGTCAGGCCTGAGCGATGTCGCCGGCGACTCTGACGACCGTCTTCTCGAGGGTCTGGCGGAGCCCGGCGACGAGTTCGGGCAGCCGGATGCCCGACTGCACCAGCGAGATCGAGCAGCGGTCGCCGTCTGACGAGACGACTCGCGCGACGAGCAGGTCGCCGGAGCCGAGCGTCCACGAGGCGGTGGTGCGCTCGGGAAGGCGGTGGACCTCGTCGGGCTCGCTCTTCGCCAGGGCGGACAGGCGCAGGATCGCGGCATCCAGCACGGCCTGCTGCGCGCCGCGGATGCTCCTGCTCGCCGACACGGTGAAGGTGCCGTCGTCCTGCTCGCCCGGCAGCCGGATGCCGTGATCGTGCTGGTAGCGCACGGCCACCGCCTGCGCTCCCCACTCGGGCGCCTCGTAGACGTCGACGAGGAGCGACACGATCTGATCGTGCGAGAGCCGGGTCGCCGCTTCGGCGTCGAGGATCTCGAACCAGTCGCGGGCGCTCCGGCCGGTGCGCGCGGCCAGCTTGGCGTCGCTGAGGCCGCCTGCGGCGCTCGGGCTCCGGGGCACGGCTACTCCCCCGCTGCGGCCCGCAGTCGGACGCGCGCGATCGCGAGGAAGTCGTCGACCGTCAGCTCCTCGCCTCGCGAGGTCGGCGCGAGGCCGGCCTGCTCGATGGCGTCGGATGCCTCGGAGGAGGTGCCGAAGACGACCGACAGCGACTGCCGGAGCATCTTGCGGCGCTGCTGGAACGCGGCGTCGACGAGTTCGAAGGTCGCCGCGCGCTCGGCCTCGGTGCCTTTGGGATCGCGGCGGTCGTAGGCGACGAGGATGCTGTCGACGTTCGGCACCGGCCAGAACACCTGCCGCGAGACCTGCCCGGCGGTCGACCAGATGCCGTACCAGGCCGCCTTGATGCTCGGTGAGCCGTAGACCTTCGATCCTGGAGCTGCGGCGAGGCGGAGGCCGACCTCGGCCTGCACCATCACCAGGCCCCGCGTCAGGGAGGGGAAGTGCTCGAGGAAGTGGAGCAGGACCGGCACCGAGATGTTGTAGGGCAGGTTGGCGACGAGGTGCGTCGGCTCGGCGGGGAGCGCCGTCACCCGCATGGCGTCGTCGACGACGACGGTGAGGTCGGCGTCCGGCTGCAGGAGACGCACCGTCTCGGGGAGCTGCTCGGCGAGACGCTTGTCGATCTCGACGGCGACGACCCGGGCTCCCGCTTCGAGCAGGCCGAGGGTGAGGGAGCCGAGGCCGGGACCGATCTCGACCACGGAGGTGCCCGGGGCGACCTTGGCGGTGGCGACGATCCTGCGCACCGTGTTGCCGTCGTGGACGAAGTTCTGGCCCAGCTTCTTGGTGGGCTGGATGCCGAGGAGGTCGGCCAGGTCGCGGATCTCCGCGGGACCGAGCAGGGCGGAGGACGCCATCAGGCGTCGACCGTGATGGGCTCGGACTCCCAGGTGCCGTAGACGAGCTCGGTGTTGGAGGTGATCTGCGCCGCGAGCATCGACGCGTCGGTGCCCATGGTCTCGGCCATCGACCGGAGGGTGAGCGGGATCAGGTAGGGCGAGTTGGGGCGGCCTCGGAACGGTGTCGGGGTGAGGTAGGGGGCATCGGTCTCGACGAGGACGAGGTGCCGCGGGGCAGCGACGAGCGCCTCTCGCAGCGGTGCGGCGTTCTTGAACGTGACAGTGCCGGCGAAGGACATGTACCAGCCGTTGTCGGCGCAGATCGCTCCGAGCTCGGGTCCGCCCGAGAAGCAGTGGAAGACAGTGCGGGCCGGTGCTCCGACGCGCTTGAGGGTCGCGACGACGTCGTCGTGCGCGTCGCGGTCGTGGATCTGCAGCGCGAGATCGTGCTTCTTGGCGATCTCGATGTGCGCCTCGAAGGACTCGATCTGGGCGGCGCGGATGCGGTCGGCGTCGTCGCCCGCGGTGTCGAGCCGGCTCCAGTCGAGGCCGGTCTCGCCGACGGCCCGGACTCGCGTCCGTCCTGCCAGCTCGTCGATCTCTGCCAGAGCGTCGGCCAGCCGGCCCTCCGCTGCGTACCGGGGCGCCTCGTTCGGGTGGATCGCCACCGCTGCCAGCACCCGGGGCTCACGGGCCGCAATCTCGGCCGACCAGCGCGAGGTCTCGAGGTCGTTGCCGACCTGCACGACGCCGCGGATGCCGACGCTCGACGCTCGGTCGAGGTGCTCCCGGTAGTCGAGTCCCTCGCCGTCCTCGATCTCGAGGTGCGTGTGGTTGTCGTAGACGGGGACCGTCAGGGCCGGCGGCAGGGGCGGATAGCTGAGGTCGCGCTTCTGCCCGCCGGACTCGTCGCTGCGTCGGCGGAGGTGGGCCGCGTCGCCCGCACCGTTGCTGTCACTCACGCTGTCGCCGGCTCCGGCTGCTCGATGCGCGGGAACAGCGTCGACGGCAGAGGCTCGACCGACGGGGCCGACGACCACTCCGGGGCCCGGTCGATGTTCTGGCTCGTGAGCTCGCCCTGTCCGATGGAGGCCCAGAGCTTGTGAGCGGCCTCGGGGACGAACGGGCTGAGGAGGACGGTCAGTGTACCGAGCCCGCGGAGCGCGGTGTTCAGCACCGTCGCGAGCCGATTGCGCTGCGCCTCGTCTTTGGCGAGGGCCCAGGGCTCCTGCTCGGTGATGTAGCCGTTCAGCGCGTCGACGAGCTCCCAGATGCTCGAGACGGCCTCGTTGATCGCGAAGCGCTCGATGGCCTCGTCGGCCGCGGCGGTGACTCGCACCTCGGTCTCTCGGATGGCCAGGTCGACCGCCTGGAGCTCGGCCGCCACCGGCACGGTTCCGTCGAAGTAGCGCGTGATCATCGCGATGATGCGCGACGCCAGGTTGCCGAAGCCGTTGGCAAGCTCGGCCTGGTAGCGCGCCGAGATGTCCTCCCACGAGAAGTTGCCGTCTTGACCGAACGTGATGGCCCGCATGAAGTAGTACCGGAAGGCGTCGACACCGAACGTCTCGGTGATCTGCTGCGGAGCGATGCCCGTCAGCTTCGACTTCGACATCTTCTCGCCCCCCACCAGCAGCCAGCCGTGGCCAAAGACGTGCTTCGGCACGGGGAGGCCCGCGGCCATGAGCATGGCGGGCCAGATAACCGCGTGGAACCGCGCGATGTCTTTTCCGACGATGTGGACGGCGGGCCAGCGCCGCTCGAAGTCGGCACGCTCGGAGGGCTCGCCGTACCCGACCGCGGTCGCGTAGTTGAGCAGCGCGTCGAACCAGACGTAGACGACGTGCGCGTCGTCCCACGGCACCTTGATGCCCCAGTCGAACGAGGCCCGCGAGATCGACAGGTCACGGAGTCCCTGCTTCACGAACGACACGATCTCGTTCCGGACGCTCTCGGGCTGGATGAAGTCGGCCTGCTGCTCGTACAGGTCGAGCAGCGGCTTCTCGAAGTCGCTCATCCGGAAGAAGTAGTTGCTCTCCTTGAGCAGCTCGACCGGTTTGGAGTGGATCGCGCAGACCTGCTGCCCTTCGAACGGCCCGGTGCCGTCGACCAGGTCGGACGGCTGCTTGTACTCCTCGCAGCCCACGCAGTAGAAGCCCTCGAACTCGCCCTGGTAGATGAACCCGTCGTCGTAGAGCTTCTGCAGGAACCGCTGCACGCCCGTCTCATGCCGAGTGTCGGTGGTGCGGATGAAGTCGTCGTTCGAGATGTTGACCGTCTGCAGCAGCGGCTTCCACGACTCCTCGACGAGCTTGTCGGCCCACTCCTTCGGCGTGACGTCATGGCTCGTGGCCGTCCGGAGGATCTTCTGGCCGTGCTCGTCGGTGCCGGTCAGCAGCCAGGTGTCGTCGCCCCGCTGGCGGTGCCAGCGCGCGAGCACGTCGGCTGCGACCTCGGTGTAGGCGTGGCCGATGTGAGGGACATCGTTGACGTAGAAGATGGGCGTGGTGATGTAAAAGGAGTCGCCGGCGGGCATGTCGTCAATACTAAAGCGCCGGGTAGCGCTGTGACGCCGGTTCGGGGCGTGGGCGGGCGGCGGCAGGAGTCGGCGGGTCGGCGGAGCGCCGCCCACTCCTGCGGGCACCCGCCGACCCTGCCCCGGCTTCGTCGGCTCGCTCCCGATGAGCTGCCACGACTCCTCCACAGCGCCGCCTCCACGACCCGGTCTCCCCAGATCGGGTCGGGCGGCCGCGCAGGATCACGCCGCTCGGGCATCGTCTCGGCATGACCTCACACGCCGCCTCCTCCCTGTCCCTCCGAACGAGCGCCGACCTCGCCGAAGCGGGTGTCGCCCGGTGGCAGCAGACCCTCGCTGTCCGGCGCGGCGAGCTCGAGCGCGTCCGGCGCGGCGTCTACGTCGACGCCGAGGAGTGGCTCGCGACCTCGCCAAGGCAGCGCGTCGTCCTGCAGGCCCGGGCCGCGGCGACGAGTCGCCGGGCGACGCCCCTCTTCAGTCATGCGACGGCCGCGATCCTGCACGGCCTGCCTCTTGTGGGGCCGCCTTCCACCGACCTCGACGTCCTGCTGATCGGCGCCACGGGAGGGCGCTCCGAGAGCGGGATCAGGGCCCACCGCTCTCGCAACGCGGCCGAGGCGGTCGCGCCCGCGGGCCTCGACGACATCAGGGTGACGACTCTGGAGCGGACCCTGATCGACGTCGCGGCGACCGTCGCTCTCCCCCTCAGCCTGCCGATGCTCGATCACGCCCTGCGGCTCGGCTCGACGACGATCCCCGACCTGCGCGCCGAACTGCGGCGGCGGACGTCCCTTCGAGCGCGGACCCGGGTGACCCGGGCGGTCTCTCTCGCCGATGGGCGGGCAGCGAACCCCGGCGAGTCGTTCAGCCGTGCGCGGATCCTCGACGCGGGGTTCGCAGCGCCGGACCTCCAGCGACCGTTCGTCTCGGGCGACGGCTCGCGGGCCGTCGTCGACTTCTACTGGGATGCGGTCGACCTCGTCGGCGAGTTCGACGGACGCCTCGAGCACTCCCGGGCAGACGGATCGGGCGACCCCGACGCCCTCTGGGAGGAGAAGCGCCGAGAGGATGCCCTGCGCGCGGACGGGCACGGCATCGTGCGCTGGGGCTGGGACGACGCCTGGCGCGGGGAGCCCCTGCGACGGCTGCTCGAGCGGGCCGGTGTGCCGCGTGCCACTTCCGCCGCCCCGCGTGGGCGGTCGCGACGCAGTGCTGGTGCGGCGTGAGGGCCTGGCGCGGGCGGCGCGCCTGGCGCCTCCGCTGTCTGGCCCGCAGCTGTCGGCGGGTGCTCGCCGCAGTGGGCCGCTCCCCGGAGACCCGCCCACACCTGCGAGCACCCGCCCACCCGCGCCGACCGGCGCCAGAAGCAGCCCACCACCCGCAGCACCACCCTCAGCGCGCGGCGAGCGCCCCCTGGTACAGGTCGCGCTTCGACAGTCCCGTCGACGACGAGACCTCGGCGGCGGCGTCCTTCAGGCGGTCCCCGGCGGCGACGGCCGCGAGCACGAGCTCGACCCCCTGCGCGAGGTCGACCTCGCGCTCCTCGGCGCCCTCGACGACGATGCAGATCTCGCCCCGCACGCCGTCCGCGGCCCAGGCCGCCAGCTCGGAGGCGGTGCCCCGGCGGACCTCCTCGTGCAGCTTCGTCAGCTCGCGGCAGACGACCACGCGCCGGTCGGCGCCCAGCACCTCGGCCACGTCGCCGAGCGACTCCGCGAGGCGGTGCGGCGACTCGAAGAACACCATCGTGCGCCGCTCGGCGTCGAGGGCCCGCAGGATCCTCTGCCGGTCGCCCTGTTTCCGCGGAAGGAAGCCCTCGAAAGTGAATCGGTCGGTCGGCAGCCCGGAGACGGCGAGCGCGGTCAGCACGGCCGAGGGGCCGGGCAGCGCGGTCACGGTCACCCCGGCTGCCGCTGCGGCCTCGACGAGCGGGAAGCCGGGATCGCTGATCGCGGGCATGCCCGCGTCGGTGAGGACGAGCACGTCGGCGTCGCGGGCGAGCTCGACGACCTCGGCGGCGCGCTCGCGCTCGTTGTGCTCGTGCAGGGCGATGAGTCGGGGACGATTCTCGATGCCGAGAGCGCGCATCAGGTGAACGGCCGTCCGGGTGTCCTCCGCGGCGATCACCTCCGTGTTCGACAGCGCTTCCACCAGCCGCTTGGAGGCGTCTCCGAGGTTGCCGATGGGGGTTGCGGCGAGAACGATCACCCGACCATTCTCCCTGTCCCTGCCCTCTACGATGGCCGAATGACCCTGAGGCCCGGTGACGACTTCGACCAGCTCGTCGAAGAGTCCCCGGCTCCGGCTCCCGCTTCGGAGGGGGCCGGGCGTCACGCCGACGCCCTGCGCGAGCCCCGGCTGACCCGTCTCGACGCGTGGTGGGGACGGGTGCTCTCGACCCCGACCAGGCAGCGGGTATGGGCCTGGGGCGGGCCGGCGCTGGTCACGCTGGTGGCGGCGATCCTGCGCCTGTGGCATCTCGGTCACCCCGATGCGCTCGTCTTCGACGAGACGTACTACGTCAAAGACGCGTGGACCCTGCACAACCTGGGCTACGAGGGCACCTGGCCGAACGACGTCGACGGAAAGTTCGCCGCCGGTCAGACGAGCCTCTACACCTCGGCGGCGGAGTTCATCGCGCATCCGCCGCTCGGCAAGTGGCTGATCTCGCTCGGCATGTGGGCCCTGGGCCCGAGCAATCCCGCCGGGTGGCGGCTCAGCACGGCCATCGCCGGCACCGTCGCCGTCCTGCTCGTCACGGTGATCGCGCGGCACCTCCTGAAGTCGACGCTGCTCGGCGTCCTGGCGGGGTTCTTCCTCGCCATCGACGGCCAGGCCATCGTGATGTCGCGGGTGTCGCTGCTGGACAACTTCGTGATGCTCTTCGCACTGATGGCGTTCGGCGCGATCCTGCTCGACCGGCACCGGACGAAGCGGAAGCTCGACGAGTGGGTGGTCCGGATGGACCACCGGGGCCGCGACCTCGCCTGGGGCCCGGCGCTCTGGAACCGGCCGTGGCTGATCGTCGCGGGCCTCCTCCTCGGAGCGGCCACCGGGGTGAAGTGGAACGGCCTCTACTTCCTCGCGGTCTTCGCCGTGTACACGATCGCCGTCGACATGGCGGCCAGGCGACGCGTCGGCGTCGAGTTCTGGGGCACGGGCACGCTGTTCAAGCAGGGTCCGGTCACGTTCGTCCTGATGATCCCGATCGCCGTCGTCACGTACGTCGCGACCTGGACCGGCTGGTTCGTGACGAAGGGCGGCTACTACCGCGAGTGGGTCACCTCGGCTCCCGGGCTGCACTGGACGGGCGCCCTCGCGTGGGTGCCCGACGTGGTGCAGAACTTCTGGCACTACCAGGCAGGCATCTACGCCTTCAACGTCGGGCTCTCGACTCCTCACCCCTACCAGGCGAATCCGCTGCTGTGGCTCCTGATGCAGCGCCCGACGAGCATGTACTACCTCGGCCTGACCACCGGCCAGGAGGGGTGCACCGCCGACCGCTGCGGCCAGGCGATCACGGGGATCGCCAACCCGCTGATCTGGTACGCGGCCGTCATCGCCTGCCTGTACCTCGTCTACCGGCTGGTCCGCCACCGCGAGTGGCAGTCGGGCGCGATCCTGATCGGTGTGGCGGCGGGCTACGTGCCGTGGTTGATGTACCTGAACCGGACGGTCTTCCAGTTCTACACGATCGCCTTCGAGCCCTACCTCGTGATCGCGCTCGCGGCCGCGCTCGGCCACATCCTCGGCCGGCGCACCGACGACGAGATCAGGAGGCTGAGCGGCATCCGGGTCGTCGGGATCCTCGTCATCGTCGCCGTCCTCCTCACCGCCTTCTACTACCCGATGTGGACGGCGATCCAGGAGCCCTGGTCGTTCATCAACCTCCACTACTGGATCCCCAGCTGGAAGTAGCCGCTCTCACACCTGCGCGACGAGCTCCTCGAGCGAGGTGACCGGCAGCGCGCAGACGAAGTCGCGGCAGAGGTAGGCCGTGTCGGAGCCACCCTGGGCGACTCGCCCGTCGAACAGGTCGAAACCCGCGTCCGACCACGAGGCGGCGGCGGCGGGCGACACCACGACGGACGCCAGCCCGGGCCGGAACCAGGCGTGAGCGAAGGAGGTCAGCCCGGATCCTGCGCCGCCCGGGGAGACGACCACGAGCTGCGTCGCAGGAGTCGCGAGTCCGGCCGCCACCGAGAGCATCGCCCCGAAGGCGGTCGGGTTCTCGACGGCCCGCTCTGACACCAGGGCCACCGCGCCCTCCGAAGCACGGCGGTATTGCGGCTCGTGGACGAGCTGGGCCAGCGTCGCCGCCGCAGACGCGATCGCGCTGAGCCCCGAGGGATACGCGCCCTCCGACGGGTCGCTCGCGAGGCCGAGGCCCTGCGCGGCAAGGACGGGGTCGCCTCCGCCCGGTGCGGCGAAGACCCTCTCGTCGCCGGTCAGGCAGGCGTCGACGAGAGGGCGGGCCTCTGCCGCGTACCGGGGCTGCCCGGTGGCCAGGGCGAGACGCAGGATGCCGTCGGCGAGCATCCCGTAGTCCTCGAGCGTCGCGACCGCGGTCGACACCCCGCGCTCCGTCGCCGCCCGGAGGAGCGTCCCGTCGGCCGAGCGGTGGCGGGCGAGGAGTCGATCGGCCGCTCGCACCGCGGCGGCGGTCCAGTCCGGCCGGTCGTGGCGGGCCCCGGCTTCGGCGAGAGCGCCGATCGCCAGGCCGTTCCACCCGGTCAGCACCTTCTCGTCGACGCGCGGGGGTGCCGCCTCGCGCCGCTCCTCGACCGAGAGGGCGTAGTAGGCGCCCTCGCCGAGCTCGCTCTCGCTGTCCTGAGCGGAGCCGAAGCCGCCGTCGGGGCGCTGGAGGGTGCCCAGCAGGAACCCGGCGATGCCCGTCGCCGCCTCGGTCGCCGCGGCGCTCTCGTCGCCCTCGGTGAGAGCGGAGAGGCGCGAGTAGGCGGTCAGGAGCAGGGCGTTGTCGTAGAGCATCCTCTCATAGTGCGGCTCGTGCCAGTCGCGGCGGACCGCGTATCGGAAGAACCCGCCCTCGACGGGGTCGCGGAGCGGCGAGGCGGCCATGGCTCCGAGGGTCCGGCGGACGATATCCCGGGCCGCACCGTCACCGCGGGCAGCGAGGTCGACGAGCAGCAGCTGCACGGGAGCGATCGGGAACTTGGGCGCCCGACCGAAGCCGCCGAACTCGTCGTCCTCGAAGGAGGCCAGCCGGTCGACGATGCCGGACAGCTGCTCGGCCGTGGGCAGGCATCCTGCGCTCGCGGACTGCGACGACGCGAGAGCCGCAGCGATCTGCGACGCGTTCTGCTCGACCTCGTCACGGCGTCCGGTCCAGGCGTCGGTGACGGCGTCGAGCACCTGCGAGAAGGAGGGTCGGCCCTGCACGGGGACCGGGGGGTGGTAGGTGCCCGCGTAGAAGGCCCGACCCTCAGGGGTCGTGAAGACAGTGAGCGGCCAGCCCAGCTCGGAGGTGAATGCGGAGGCCGCCGCCAGGTAGCTGGCGTCGACGTCGGGGTGCTCCTCGCGGTCGACCTTGATCGCGACGAAGCGCTCGTTCAGCTGTTCGGCGATCGCAGGATCGCTGAAGCTCTCGCGCGCCATGACGTGGCACCAGTGACATGTCGAGTACCCGATCGACACCATCACGGGCACGCCCCGCCGGGCCGCCTCGGCGAACGGCTCGGGCCCCCACTGCTGCCACGCGACGGGATTGCCGGCGTGGCTTCGGAGATACGGGCTGACGGCGTCACCGAGGGCGTTCGACATCCGTCCACGCTACGCGCACCGGCGAAGAATCGACGATCGGGCGATATGAGATGTATCGTGAGGATAGCTCTGGCGAATGGCCTGACCGAGGACGAGGATGACCCCATGGAGCAGACGATGAAGTCGCAAGCACTCGACACCCACGGCGCCTCTCTCGACACCGGAGCAGCTCTCGCGGCCGGGGGCGGTGTGGCCTTCATCGCGGTGACGCACCTCCTGCCCTCCGGCGCGTACTACCTGCTCCAGCCGGCCCTCGGCCTCGTCGCGGCGCTCGCCGGCTTCGCAGCCTTCGCCGCCCTCGCGTTCGGCATCCCGCGCGTCGGAGCGCACCGACCGACCGGGCTCGTGGGCACCAGCCGCCTCACCCGCTGGTCCCTCGTCCTGAGCGGCGCCCTGCCCCTGGCGACCGCTGTCGCACTGCCTCTGCTGCCGCGCGACTCCGATGAGCTGTTCGCCCCCGCGGGCCGGATCGCCTCCGGAGCCGTCGGGGCCGCGAGCTACGCCGCCCTCCTCGCCCTGCTCCTCGCTGCCGTGTCGGTCTCGTGGTCTGACGGCGCCTGGCGGACCGCGCGCACCGCTCTCCGCGTGCTCGCCGTGATCGCCCTGGTGCAGACACTCCTCCCGCTGCCGCTGCTGCAGCTCGACGCCGACTCCCTGCAGGTCGCAGGGATCGCGCTCACCTGGATCGAGCGCCTCTTCGCCCTCGCCTCGCTCGCCGTCGGCATCGGCCTCGCCTGGCCATGGCTCGCGCCCCGCGTCGCCCGGCTCGCGGCACGGGCGACTGCCGCTCGCGACCGCTGGGTCGACTCGACGCCCTGACATCCGCCAGCCGCCCAGCGGGCGGACGATCAGGTGATTCGAGCACGCGGTCCTCGCGGCCACAAGCATGCACTCGTATGATTCGACGAAGAAGGGCTCCGGGCGGAGCAGCGACAGGATCAGTCGCCGCGGCCCGGCCAGTCGGACCGACAGACCAGTCGCACCGCCTCCGCCCTCCGAACCACTCCGCAGCACTGCCGTCACCGTCGACGAAAGAAGAGCCCGATGAGCCACACCTCCACCGCCTCGGTCGCATCGATCCTGAAGGAGTCCGCCGACCGGTTCCCCGACGAGGTCGCAGTCACCGTCGGGCCGGTCTCCACGACGTACTCCGAGCTCTGGGATCAGACCCGCGCCTACGCGGGCGCCCTCCGCCTGAAGGGAGTGACCGAGGGCACCAGGGTCGCGATGCTGGTGCCGAACGTCGCCGACTTCCCGCGCGTGTACTACGCGGTCCTCGCGCTCGGGGCCGTCGCCGTCCCGATCCACGCCCTCCTCAAGCAGCACGAGATCGAGTACGTGCTCCGCGACAGCGGCGCGACGATGCTCGTCTGCGCTGCCCCGCTCCTAACCGAGGGCGCTCCCGGCGCAGGCCTCGCCGGGGTCGACGTCGTGACCGTCCTGGCGCCAGCCGACGCGGCCACCGGGTTCGACCGCCTCGAAGCGCTCGCGGAGGCCGCCGAGCCCCTCGACACGTACGTCCCGCGCGACCCGTTCGACACCGCGACGATCCTCTACACGAGCGGCACCACCGGCCAGCCGAAGGGCGCCGAGGGGTCGCACTTCTCGCTCCTCGAGCAGGCCAACGTCCTCCTGCTCAGCACGTTCCAGATGACCGCGGGCGACAAGGTCCTCGGCGCACTCCCCCTGTTCCACACCTTCGGCCAGACCTGCACGATGAACGTCGCGTTCCGCGCCGGTGCCACGGTGGTCATGGTCCCGAAGTTCTCCGGAGACGCCGCCCTCCAGGTCATGGCCGAGCAGGGCTGCGACATCTTCATGGGCGTCCCGACGATGTACATGGCGCTGCTCGACGCCGCCACGCGCTCGGACGCCCGCCCCGCCCTGAAGTACGCGATCTCGGGCGGCGCAGCACTGCCGGTCGCCGTCATCGACCGCTTCCGCGAGGTGTACGGCGCCGAGATCCACGAGGGCTACGGCCTCACCGAGACCTCGCCGGTCGCGACCTTCAACCACGTGGGCAGGACGCCGCGGCCGGGGACGATCGGCACGCCGATCTGGGGCGTCGACGTCGAGATCGCCGACTCCAGCGTCGCCGACTCGGTGGTCCTGATGCCGAGCGGATCCATCGGCGAGATCGTGATCCGCGGCCACAACCTGATGAACGGCTACCTCAACCGGCCGGAGGACACGGCGCACGCGATCGTCGACGGCTGGTTCCGAACGGGCGACCTCGGCACCAAGTCGGACGACGGCTACATCACGATCGTCGACCGGACGAAGGACATGATCATCCGCAACGGCTACAACGTCTACCCGCGCCAGGTCGAGGAGGTCCTCGCCGCGCACCCGGACGTCCAGATGGCAGCCGTCTTCGGCGTGCCGCACGAGACCCACGGGCAGGAGATCGAGGCGGCCGTCGTGCTCCGCGCCGGCGCCACGACGACGCCGGAGGAGCTCATCGCCTTCGTCAGCGACGAGATCGCCGCCTACAAGTACCCGCGGGTGGTCCACATCCTCGATGCCCTGCCCCTCGGCCCGAGCGGCAAGGTCCTGAAGCGCGAGCTGGTGACGCGGTTCGCCCCGGCGCACGCGTGATCCTGCACCCGAGCCGCCAGGAGGCGCGCAGGATCCCGAGACGGGCGGCCTAGAGTGAGCCGGGTGAGGCTCAACGAGGTGCAGGTCCATCGAAGCGGCGACGACTTCGCCCGAGACGACGAACTCGCGTGGAAGATCGCGACCGTCGCCGCCGACCCGGTCGCGGTCGACGCCGACGTGACTCAGATGATCGTCAACCGCGTCATCGACAACGCCGCGGTCGCCACGGCGTCGCTCCGGCGGCCGCCTGTCGTCGCGGCCCGCTCGCAGGCGGAGGCGCGGCCGCTCACGGGCGATCGACCCGAGGGCAAGCGGGGCGCGACCGTCTTCGGCACCGCCGCCGACCGGCGCTTCGAGCCGGAGTGGGCGGCCTGGGCGAACGGTGTGGCGGTCCGGGAGCTCGATTTCCACGACACGTTCCTCAGCGCCGAGTACTCGCACCCCGGCGACAACATCCCGCCGATCCTGGCCGTCGCCCAGCACACCGGGCGGAGCGGCGCCGACCTCGTGCGCGGCATCGCGACCGGCTACGAGATCCAGGTCGACCTCGCCCGGGCGATCAGCCTCCACCAGCACACCATCGACCACGTCGCGCACCTCGGCCCGAGCGCAGCCGCCGGCATCGGGACGCTCCTCGGCCTGGACACCGAGACGATCTACCAGGCCGTCGGCCAGGCTCTTCACACGACGACGGCGACGAGGCAGTCCCGCAAGGGCCTCATCTCGACCTGGAAGGCGTACGCACCGGCCTTCGCCGGGAAGCAGGCCGTCGAGGCCGTCGACCGGGCCATGCGCGGGCAGACGAGCCCCTCGCCGATCTACGAGGGCGAGGACGCCGTGATCGCCACCCTCCTCGACGGACCGGGCGCCCTCTACCGGGTGCCGCTGCCCGAGGTCGGCGAGCCGAAGCGCGCGATCCTCGACACGTTCACCAAGGAGCACTCGGCCGAGTACCAGGCCCAGGCGTGGATCGACCTCGCCCGGCGGCTCGGCCGGGAGCGGCCGGAGCTGAGCGACCCCGAGCGCGTCGAGGGCATCGTGCTGCACACGAGCCACCACACGCACAAGGTGATCGGCTCCGGCGCGAACGACCCGCAGAAGTACGACCCGCGCGCGAGCCGCGAGACCCTCGACCACTCCATCCCCTACATCGTCGCGGTCGCCCTCCAGGACGGCGAGTGGCACCACGAGCGCAGCTACGCGCCGGAGCGCGCCCAGCGCGCCGACACCGTGGCCCTCTGGCGCAGGATCACGACGGCCGAAGACCCCGAGTGGACGCGGCGCTACCACTCCCTCGACCCTCGCGAGCAGGCCTTCGGCGGCCGCATCGAGGTGCGCTTCACCGACGGGACGACCCTCGTCGACGAGATCGCGGTCGCCGACGCGCACCCGCTCGGCGCGAGGCCGTTCGGCCGGGCCGACTACGTCGAGAAGTTCCGGACCCTGGCCGAGGGCGTCCTCGACGACGCATCGGTGGACGCGTTCCTCGACGCGGCGGAGCGCCTCCCCGACCTCCAGGCGGACGAGCTCGCCGCACTCACGGTCACTCCCCCGGCCGGCTACCTCGACGGCCTGGCCGTGCCGCAGGGACTCCTCTGATGCTGTACTCATCGAAGACCCCCGCCGAGAAGCGCGTCGCCCTGCGTCAGGCGCTCGCGGGGCCCGGGCTCGTCCGGTTCCCGGGCGCGTTCAACCCGCTGAGCGCGAGGCTCATCGAGAGCAAGGGCTTCGAGGGCGTCTACGTCTCGGGCGCCGTCATCAGCGCCGACCTCGGACTGCCCGACATCGGCCTCACGACCCTGACGGAGGTCGCGACGCGGGCCGGGCAGATCGCGCGGATGACCGACCTGCCCTCGCTCGTCGACGCCGACACGGGCTTCGGCGAGCCGCTCAACGCCGCGCGCACCGTGCAGACGCTCGAGGACGCCGGCCTCGCCGGCATGCACCTCGAGGACCAGGTCAACCCGAAGCGGTGCGGACACCTCGACGGCAAGAGCGTCGTCGACCTCGACACGGCCGTCAACCGGATCAAGGCGGCCGTCGATGCGCGCCGCGACGCGAACTTCGTCGTCATGGCCCGGACCGACATGCGCGCCGTCGAGGGCTTCGCGGCCGCAGTCGACCGGGCGAAGGCCCTCGTCGACGCGGGAGCCGACGCGGTCTTCCCCGAGGCGCTCGAGGGGCTCGCCGAGTTCGAGGCGATGGCCGAGGCGCTGGACGTTCCGATCCTGGCCAACATGACCGAGTTCGGCAAGGGCCGGCTGCACACGCAGGACGAGCTCCGCGACGCCGGTGTGCGCATGGTGATCTACCCGGTCACCCTGCTGCGCCTGGCCATGGGCGAGGCCGAGCGGGGGCTCGACGAGATCATCGCGAGCGGCACGCAGGAGGCCCTGCTCGACCGGATGCAGCACCGAAGAGACCTGTACGACCTGATCGACTACGAGGGCTATTCGCAGTTCGACGACACCGTCGCCGGCTTCACCGTCACGAAGGAGTAGACGCATGACCGACACCCTGAACGCCCAGGCACCCGAGATCCGCAAAGGACTGAACGGGGTCGTCGTCGACGAGACCCGCGTCTCGAAGGTCGACGCCGCCTCGAACTCCCTGCTCTACCGCGGCTACCCCGTGCAGCAGCTGGCCGGCGTCGTGCCCTTCGAGGACGTCGTGTGGCTGCTCTGGCACGGTGAGCTGCCGACGGACGACGAGCACGCCGCGTTCACGCGCACCGAGCGCAGCGCGCGCCAGCTCGACCCCACGCTCCGGGCGCTCATCGACTCGCTGCCCGTGACGGCGCACCCCATGGACGTCCTGCGCACGGCCATCGCCGCCATCGGAGCGCAGGATCCCGAGCCCCAGCGTCCCAGCGCCGACCAGACCTACGAGCACGCCCTCCGCGTCCTGGCGCAGACTCCCGGCCTCATCGCCTACGACCAGCGCCGCCGGCGAGGGCTCGGCCCGGTCGATCCTCGCGACGACCTCGGCTACTCGGCCAACTTCCTGTACGTCGTGTTCGGCGAGGAGCCCGACCCGGCCGACGTCAGGGCCTTCGACGTGTCGATGACCCTCTACGCCGAGCACTCGTTCAACGCGTCGACCTTCACCGCGCGGGTCGTCGCCTCGACGCTCTCCGACCTCCACAGCGCTCTCGTCGGCGCGGTCGGCGCTCTCAAGGGCCCCCTGCACGGCGGCGCGAACGAGGCGGCGCTGGCGCTCCTCGACGAGGTGCACGACGCCGAGCGCGTCGACGCGTGGCTCGACGAGGCCCTGGCCGAGAAGCGCACGCTGATGGGCTTCGGGCACCGCGTCTACAAGAACGGCGACAGCCGCGTGCCGACGATGGAGGCGGCCCTGGAGCGGCTCCTCGACGCTCGCCCCGGGGGTGAGAACGAGCGGCTCCGCGACGTGTACGACTCCCTGCAGGCGGCGGTGCTCGAGCGGAAGAACCTCAAGCCGAACGTCGACTACCCGTCGGGCCTCGCCTACCACCTGCTCGGCTTCGACACCGAGGTGTTCACGCCCCTCTTCGTGGCCTCGCGGATCGCCGGCTGGACCGCCCACGTCGTCGAGCAGCGCCAGGCCAACGCCCTGATCCGCCCGCTCAGCGAGTACGTCGGCGAGCCCTACCGCGACCTGCCCGCCCGCTAGCCCCCTCACGCGACCTCGGACGCGTCGCCGGGCCACGGCTGTCCCAGCGTGTGCTCCGCGCAGCGCGCCCGGAAGCGCGCGCCGGCGGGCGAGCTCCGGAAGAGGGCGCCGAGGACCCGGCGCCCGGGATCGTCGCTCCGCGTGTTCCAGGCCGCGTCGATCGCCTCGACGCAGTCGAGGGCGTGCTCCTCCTCGCCGACCGCGCGCAAGAGGTCCAGCTGGTCGAGCGCGGCGTCGATGACGGCTCCGAGGTGACCGGGACCCCGCGGCTCGACGCGGCCGAGGCTCGTGCGGCTGACGTAGCCGATCCCGGCGAGCCCGTCGAGGACGGAGACCGATCGGCGCTCCGAGACGCCCAGGCGCTCGGCCACGCGTCGGGCGATCTCAGCCTCGGAGGTGACTCCGTCGTGGACGAGGTCGAGGGTGAAGACGCAGAGCGGGTCGGTGAGGACGATGAGGGCCTGGATCGCGTTCGGTTGCATGCCCGAGACGCTCCCGCACGAGGCGACCGCCCGCATCCTGCGCCATCACGCCTGGGGAGAACAGAGCCGCCGGACGGACCTGGGGAGAAGCGCCACGACCTAGACTGGAACGCTCATGAATCCCACCATCACGTTCCCGCCCGAGCTCCCGGTCAGCCAGCGGCGCGACGACATCGCCGAGGCGATCCGTGACAACCAGGTGGTGATCGTGGCCGGCGCGACCGGCTCCGGCAAGACGACGCAGCTGCCGAAGATCTGTCTCGAGCTCGGCCGCGAGATGATCGGTCACACCCAGCCCCGCCGGATCGCGGCCCGCACCGTCGCCGAGCGGATCGCCGACGAGCTCCACGAGGAGGTCGGCGGGCTCGTCGGCTACCAGGTGCGCTTCACCGACCAGGTCGGCGCCGACACGCGCATCAAGCTGATGACCGACGGCATCCTGCTGAACGAGATCCACTTCGACCGCGACCTCACGAAGTACGACACGATCATCATCGACGAGGCGCACGAGCGCAGCCTCACCATCGACTTCCTGATCGGCTACTTCAAGCAGCTCCTCCCCCGCCGCCCCGACCTCAAGCTCATCATCACGAGCGCGACGATCGACCCCGAGTCGTTCTCGAAGCACTTCGGCGGCGCCCCGATCATCGAGGTCTCCGGCCGCACCTACCCGGTCGAGATCCGGTACCGGCCGCTGGTCGCCGAAGACGACGCCGCGGGCGACGACGACGACCTCGACGACGAGGCACCCGGCGACCGGACGCGCGCCGCGCGGGCCGACGACAAGGACTACCTCCAGGGCATCAACGACGCGCTCGACGAACTGGCCCGCGAGGGCAACGGCGACGTGC
Source organism: Frondihabitans peucedani (assembly GCF_039537585.1). NCBI lineage: Bacteria > Bacillati > Actinomycetota > Actinomycetes > Micrococcales > Microbacteriaceae > Frondihabitans > Frondihabitans peucedani. The sequence continues at coordinate 46,394 of NZ_BAABAU010000005.1, read as the reverse complement.
TCGTCTTCCTCTCGGGCGAGAACGAGATCCGCGACGCCGAGGAGTCGATCCGCAGCCGCAACCTCCCCTTCACCGAGGTCCTCCCCCTCTACGGCCGCCTCAGCGCGGCCGACCAGCACCGCGTCTTCGAGACGAGCCGCACAGCAGGCACCAGGCGCAGGATCGTCCTCGCCACGAACGTCGCCGAGACCAGCCTCACGGTCCCGGGCATCCGGTACGTCGTCGATGCGGGCACCGCCCGCATCAGCCGCTACTCGACGCGCGCGAAGGTGCAGCGCCTCCCGATCGAGGCGATCTCGCAGGCCAGCGCCAATCAGCGCTCCGGCAGGTCGGGGCGCACCAGCGACGGCATCGCGATCCGCCTCTACTCCGAGCAGGACTACGACCGGCGCCCGGAGTTCACCGAGCCCGAGATCCTGCGCACGAACCTCGCCGCGGTGATCCTGCAGATGATCTCGCTGGGCCTCGGCGACATCGCGGGGTTCCCCTTCCTGCAGCCGCCGGACTCCCGCGGCATCAAAGACGGTCTCGACCTCCTGCGCGAGCTCACGGCCGTCGACGCCGAGGGCAGGATCACGCGCGTGGGCCGGCAGATCACGCGGCTCCCGATCGATCCTCGTCTCGCCCGCATGGTGCTCGAGTCGAAAATGCACGGCACCACGCGCGAGGTCATGGCGATCGTCGCGGCGCTCAGCATCCAAGACCCACGCGAACGCCCTCTCGAGAAGCGCCCGCAGGCCGACCAGCAGCACGCCCGCTTCACCGACCCGTCGGGCGACTTCCTCACCCTCCTCAACCTCTGGAACTACCTCGAGGAGAAGCAGCGCGAACTCGGCTCGAGCGCGTTCCGGCGCCTCTGCAAGGCCGAGTTCCTGAACTACCTCCGCATCCGAGAGTGGCAGGACGTCTACCGGCAGCTCGTCCGAGCGTCGAAGCCGCTCGGCCTCCACATCGGCGACCCGTCGGCCAACCCCGACGGAGTCCACAAGTCGCTGCTCGCCGGGCTCCTCAGCCAGATCGGCCTGAAAGACCTCCAGAAGAAGGACTACGTCGGCGCCCGCCAGTCGAGGTTCGTGATCTTCCCGGGCTCGGCGCTGGCGAAGAAGCAGCCGAACGCGATCATGAGCGCCGAGCTCGTCGAGACCAGCCGCCTGTTCGCCCGCGTGAACGGTGCCATCGATCCTGCCTGGGCCGCCCCGATCGCGGGCGACCTCGTCAAGCGCAGCCACTCCGAGCCGCACTGGGAGAAGAAGCAGGGCGCGGTCGTCGCCTTCGAGCGGGTGACGCTCTACGGGGTGCCGATCATCCCGAGGCAGCGGGTGCAGTTCAACAGGATCGACCCGGTCTACGCGCGCGAGCTGTTCATCCGCCACGCCCTCGTCGAGGGCGACTGGGAGTCGCACCAGAGGTTCCAGCAGCAGAACGCCGACCTGATCGACGAGCTGACCGAGCTCGAGGAGCGCACCCGCCGCCGCGACATCCTGGTCGACGGCGATGCCGTCTTCGAGTTCTACCACCGCAGGATCCCCGCCGAGGTCACCACGACCCGGAGCTTCGAGGGCTGGTGGCGGAAGGCCCGCGCCGAGACCCCCGATCTCCTCACGATGAAGGCCGAGGACCTCCTCGGCGACGACGAGCCCGAGGTCGACGACGATGCCTATCCGACGACCTGGCGGCAGGGCGACCAGCAGCTGGCGCTCCGCTACCGGTTCGAGCCGGGCTCGCACGACGACGGCGTGACCGTCCTCGTGCCGCTGCCGCTGCTCGCTCGCCTGAAGCCCTCGGGCTTCGACTGGCAGGTGCCGGCCTTCCGCGTCGAGCTCGTCACCGCGCTCATCAAGTCGCTGCCGAAGCAGCTCCGGAAGAATGTCGTGCCCGCCGCCGACTGGGCTGCGAAGATCACGGCCGAGCTGCCCGAGGCGCCGCTCGATCCCTCCGTCCCCTTCACCGCCACCGTCGCCGAGGTCATCAAGCGCCTCAGCTATACGCCGGTGACGTCGGCCGACTTCGACCTCTCGAGGCTGCCCGCGCACCTCCGGATGACCTTCGCCGTCGTCGACGAGAAGAACCGCGTCGTCGGGATCGACAAAGACCTGAGCGAGCTGCAGCGCTCTCTCGCCGCCGACACGCGCCGGAGCGTCGCCCGGGCGACGGAGGCTCCGGCGGCCGATGCGGGGCCGATGATCCAGCGCTCCGGCCTCGCCCGCTGGGACTTCGGCGACCTGCCGAAGACCGTCGACACGCGGCACGGAGACACGACGATCCGGGCGTACCCGGCCCTGGTTGACGACGGCTCCTCCGTGTCGATCCAGCTGATGGCGACCGCCGCCGACCAGGCGCTGCAGACCCCTCGGGGTGTGCGGAGGCTCCTGATGCTGCAGACGCCGTCGCCGATCGCCTACGTGCAGCAGCATCTGACCAGCGCCGAGAAGCTGATCCTGGCCACGAGCCCCTACCAGAACACCGCGGCGCTCTTCGCCGACTGCCTGACCGCGGTCGTCGACGACGTCCTCTTCCGGGTGAAGCCCGACGGCATGGTCTTCACCGACAAGGAGTTCGGCACCGTCCGCGACCGCGTCTCAGCGGCCGTCATGGACTCGATGTTCCAGACGGTGTCGCTCGTCGCGCGGACGCTGACGGCCGCCCGCGACGTCGACCGGGCCCTCAAGCAGGCGACCAACATGGCCCTGCTGCCGGCGCTCACCGACGCCCGCGAGCAACGCGACCGCCTGCTCCAGCCCGGCTTCGTCTCCGCCACCGGGCTGGCGCGCCTGCAGCGGGTGCCGGTCTACCTCGTCGGCATCCAGCGCAGGATCACGAAGCTCCTCGAGAATCCGGCCCGTGACCGCGCCTGGATGGTCGAGGTGCAGCAGGCGACGAGGCTCTACGCGGACGCGGGCGGCACGTTCCCACCGGCGCCCGGTGCCGACCCCGCCCTCGTCCGCGCGCGCTGGCTCCTCGAGGAGTTCCGCCTGTCGCTGTTCGCGCAGGATCTCCGCCCCTCCGAGTCGGTCTCCGTGCAGCGGATCCAGAAGGTGCTCGCCGCCGTCGCCTGAGGTGGCCGCGTGGCGAGAGGGGATGGTGGCGTGAGAGGTCCGACGCGCAGCGGTTCCGTCGTCGCGGTTCTCTGGACGAGTGCCCCTGACGACGAGCGGTTCGTGGAGACGGTCCTGCCCGGGCTCTCTCCCGAGGAGGCGGGGCGTGCCCGGCGCACCTCGGTCTCAGCGGCGCGGTCGGAGTTCGCAACAGGCGCCTGGCTGCTCCGTGCCACTGCGGCGCGACTGCTCGGCGTCGAGGAGTCCGAGGTCGTCGTCGACCGCCGCTGCGCCTCCTGCGAAGAGCCCCACGGCCGTCCCAGGATCGCAGGACTGCCCGGCTTCGACGCCTCCCTCACGCACTCGGCGGGCCGGGTCGGCCTGGCCCTGGCGGCCTTCGCCTCGGTGGGACTCGACGTCGAGAGCGTGGCCGGCCCGCCCGACGCCGCGCTGGTCGAAACGGCGTGCACGCCGGACGAGGCGGCGGCACTCGACTCCTCCCCTGCGGACGTCCGAGGGAGCTTGTTCACGCACCTCTGGTGCCGCAAGGAGTCTCTCCTGAAGGCCGCCTCGGTGGGCCTCCGCGTGTCGCCGTCCGAGGTCGACGCTTCCGGCGTGAGGCCCGTTCTCAGACGCCGGCGATCGACCGCTCCGCTGTCACCGGCCGAAGCGACCCGTCTCGCCCGCGTCGCGAAGTCGGGCCGCTGGATCGCCCTCGCGCGGACCCCCGAGGCCTTCGAGAGCGCCCTCTTCGCGACCGGCTCGGCATGTCTGAGCGCCGAACTCGATGAGGGTGATGTCGAGACGCTGACGAGGAGCGACGACTACGCGGCGCTCGTCGAGGGGCTCGGCCGGACACTGCGAAGCTGAACGACTCTCGCTTTTCTCCGGGCAGACCGCCGATCGCCGCGTGAGCGTCCGCCGGACCACTACCCTGGGGTCACGATGCGCGCAACAGTGCGAGACGTGGCCGCCCGTGCCGGGGTGAGCCCGAAGACCGTCTCCAACGTCATCAACGGCGTCGTCTTCGTGCGCCCGGAGACCCGCGAACGGGTCGAGGCCGCCGTCGAGGAGCTCCAGTACGTCCCGAACCTCTCCGCGAGAGGGCTCCGCAACGGCCGCACCGGCGCGATCGCGCTCGCCTTCCCCGACATCTCGATGGAGTACAGCGCCGAGATGCTCGACCAGTTCATCGAGGTCGCGCACGAGAAGGGCTGGAGCGTCCAGCTGGAGCAGACCGGCAAGCGCCCGGAGCGCGAGGGCGAGCTCCTGTCGCGAGGCCGCGAGCACCTCGTCGACGGCCTGATCCTCAACCCCGTCAACCTCGAGTCGAGCGCCATCGTCGGCGCCGACACCCTGCCACCGGTCGTCGTCATCGGCGAGGTCGAGCAGGATCTCGTCGACCACGTCGCTCTCGACAGCGTCGCCGCCGCGCGCGAGATGACCGAGCACCTCCTCGGCCTCGGACACGAGCGGATCGCCGTGATCGGCGCACCCGGTCCGACCTTCGACACGGCGACCGCCCGCGCCCGCACCACGGGGTATCACCAGGCCCTCGACGCGGCCGGCATCGCGCGCGACCCCCGGCTGGAGCTCGTCGCCGACGAGTGGGTGCAGGACGACGGGGGGCGCGCGATCCTGCGGGCCCTCGATGCCGGCGTCGAGATCGATGCGGTCTTCGCCTACACCGACTCGATGGCCGTCGGAGTGCTGAGCGCCCTGTCCAGCCGCGGCATCCGGGTGCCCGACGACCTCTCGGTGGCGGGCTTCGACGACGTGGCCTCGGGCCGGTTCTCGTCGCCGCCGCTGACCACGGTCTCGTTCGACAAGCGCGCGTTCGCCGAGGTGACCCTGTCGCTCCTCGCCGAGCGGATCGCCGACCGATCCCTGCCGCCGCGCGCGGTCGTCATCGAGCACCTGGTCGTCCCCAGGGCCAGCACCCGCCAGAGCTGACGGCACCGCAGTGCCACGGGCCGTGTGCCCGAGACCGACTGCTGCGCGCCGCGCGGACCGTAGCGTCGAGGTCATGGAAAACCTCCCTCACCTCGTCCCCTCGATCGCCCTCCTCGTCGTCCTGGTCGGCCTCGCCGCCCTCTGGGTCGCAGCCGTCGTCAGCATCCTGCGGTCGGCGCTCCTCACACCGGTCGTCAAGGCCCTCTGGATCCTGGCCGTCATCGCGTTCTCGTTCGTCGGCCCACTCGTGTGGCTCGCCGTCTCGGCCTACCAGCGCAGGCGCGACACCCCTGCGCTCACCCCGTCCGCCTCTTGATCACCAGCCCCATTACAACGATATAATGGGGCGTCGTCACACACCGATCACTGGAGATCCATGTCCCGCGCAACCATCGTCCTCGACCGCGACTTCACCATCGGGGAGGTGCCGCGCAGACTCTTCGGATCGTTCGTCGAGCACATGGGCCGGTGTGTCTACACCGGCATCTACGAGCCCGGGCACCCGGAGGCCGACGAGCGCGGCTTCCGCCAGGACGTCCTGAAGCTCGTCAAGGAGCTCGGCGCCACCGTCATCCGCTACCCCGGCGGCAACTTCGTCTCGGGCTACAACTGGGAGGACGGCGTCGGCCCGGTCGAGGACCGCCCTCGCCGTCTCGACGGCGCCTGGCACACCGTCGAGACCAACGCCTTCGGCCTGCACGAGTTCGCGGAGTGGTCGAAGGAGGCCGGCACCGAGATCATGGAGGCCATCAACCTCGGCACCCGAGGCGTCGACGCGGCCCGCGAGCTCGTCGAGTACGCGAACCACCCCGGCGGCACCGCCCTCTCCGACCGGCGCATCGCCAACGGCGCGAAGGAGCCGTTCGACATCAAGCTCTGGTGCCTCGGCAACGAGCTCGACGGGCCCTGGCAGATCGGCCACAAGACCGCCGACGAGTACGGCCGCCTCGCGCAGGAGGCCGGCAAGGCCATGCGCTTCGTCGACCCGACCATCGAGCTCGTCGCCGTCGGCTCGTCGAACTCCGGCATGCCGACGTTCGGCTCGTGGGAGCACACGGTGCTCTCGCACGCCTACGACGAGGTCGACTACATGTCGATGCACGCCTACTACCAGGAGCACGACGGCGACGCGGCCTCGTTCCTCGCGAGCGCCGTCGACATGGACTACTTCATCGAGTCGGTCGTCGCCACCTGCGACGCCGTCCGCGCGAAGCGCAAGGCGAAGAAGCACATCAACCTCTCGTTCGACGAGTGGAACGTCTGGTACCAGCGCGGACTCGACACCGACGACCAGCCGCACAAGGTCTCGGCAGGATGGCGTGAGCACCCGCGCCTCATCGAGGACGCCTACAACGTCACCGACGCGGTCGTCGTCGGCACGCTCCTCAACTCGCTCCTCCGCCACGGCGACCGGGTCTCGATCGCCAACCAGGCACAGCTCGTCAACGTGATCGCGCCGATCCGCTCGGAGGAGAACGGCCCCGCCTGGAAGCAGACCATCTTCTGGCCCTTCGCCCGGATGGCGGCGCTGGCGAAGGGGCAGATCCTGCGTGCCTCCGTCACCTCCGACCGGGTCGAGACGGCGCAGTTCGGCGATGCCGACCTCGTCGACGTCTCGGCGACCTACGACGAGGCCACCGGCCGCGTCGCCCTGTTCCTCGCCAACCGCGGGCTCGAGGAGGCGGCCTCGGTCGACGTCGCGCTGCGGGGCTTCGCGGGTGCCCAGGTCGTCCGCGCCGAGCTGCTCGAGGTGCCGGAGGGCGGGTCGCGCCACACCGCCAACACCCTCGAGGCGCAGGATGCGGTCGGCCTCGTCCCGCTCGAGGGCGTCACGGTCGACGGCTCGTCGGCGACGCTCAGCCTGCCGGCGCTGTCGTGGGCGGTCGTCGAGCTCGAGGTGACGAGGGGCTAGTCGGTCCGCCCGAGTCGGCGGCTGTGCCCGAGCCTGCGGTACATGACGTGCAGGCCGACGAGACCGAGCGTCGGGTGGTCGAACGCCTCGGGCACGGTGCCGACGATGTCGAACCCGAGCGACGTCCAGAGCCGGACCGCCGCCGCGTTCGTCTCGACCACGGCGTTGAACTGGATGCTGCGGAACCCGGCTTCGGCCGCCGCGGCGACGACGTGCTCGCCGAGCGCCCGTCCGACGCCCTGCCCCGCGGCCTCGGGCGCGACCATGAAGCTCGCCGTCGCCACGTGCGAGCCGCGCGCCGGGCGATTGGGCCCGTAGTGCGCCGACCCCAGGATCGCGCCGTCGTCGCCCACTGCGACGACGACGGCGTGCCCGGGAACGAACCACTCCGAGACGGCCTCGGCCTCGCTCTGCCCGGTGGGCAGCGAGTACGTCTCGCCCGCCTCCGCGATCCTGCGGTAGAACGGCCAGATGGCCGGCCAGTCGGCCTCGGTCGCGGGTCGGATCAGCATGCCCCGAGGGTAGCCGCACCGCGTCTCGTGATACGCAGCGCGTCTCGTCGTGCCGGGACGCCGTGCGTATGACGAGACGCGGTACGGGCGACGGCGGTGAAGCCGCAGCGACCGGCTGGCAGGATGGGGGAATGCTTTTCACCTGCGACGACGCCTGGTTCGGCGGCTGGCGCGGCAGGAGCATCCTGCGCATCGAAGCGGGCCGGCTCTCGTATGCCGGCCCTGCCGAAGGCACCTCGGTGGAAGCGGACGTCGACGGCCACGTCGGCGCGACCGTCCTCGCCCCGCTCACCGACTCGCACGTGCACCTCGGCCTGATCGACGTCGGGGCCCTCGTCGGCGGCGGGATCGCCCGCGTCGTCGACCTCGGCTGGGACCCCGCCCTCGCGACGACCTGGCCCGCCCGTGGCGCGGCTGCCGACAGCGACTGGCCGGAGGTCTCCACCTCGGGCGGCCTCCTCTGCGCGCCGGGCGGCTACCCGAGCCGATCCGCGTGGGCTCCCCCGGCCGCAGCCCTCGAGGCCGCCGACGCCGCGCAGGCCCGCGAGGTGCTCCAGAGCCTGCAGGATCGCGGCGCCACCGTCGCGAAGATCACCCTCAACACCGACGCCGGTCCGGTCTGGGACGACGACCTGCTCGCCGCCGTGGTCCGCGAGGCGCACGACCTCGGACTGCCCGTCGTCGCGCACGCGCAGGGCGTCGGCCAGACCCGTCGCGCCGCCCGCGCCGGAGTCGACGCGCTCGCCCACACCCCCTTCTCGGAGCGGCTCGACGACGACCTCCTCGACGACCTGGCCGGCCGCATGACCTGGATCTCGACCCTCGCCATCCACGATCGCGACGGCGCCGGCACCGGAGGCAGCTCCGCGAGCGCGGCCGCCTCCGCGTACCCGACCGCCGTCGACAACCTCGCGCGCTTCCACGCGCGCGGCGGCCACGTGCTCTACGGGACCGACCTCGGCAACGGCGACCTGCCCGTCGGGCTGAACGGACGCGAGCTCGCCGCCCTCGCGGAGGCCGGTCTCGGGACCGACGCGATCCTGCACGCCCTCACGCCCGGCAGCGGCGAGCCGACCTTCGACACGCGGCTCGTCTCGCTGATCGCCGAGCGCCCCACCACCGTCGCCGAGCTGGCCGCGGCCCGCGTGACGACCCTTCCCGAGCTCGCGAGGAGCGCCGAATGACCACCAGCCCGAATGCCGATCCTGCGTTCCTCGATCCTGCAGGCCACGACCCTGCGCCCCTCGATCCTGCGCTCCTCGACGCCGCCGACCCGCTCGCCCCGTTCGTCGACCGCTTCGTGCCGGCCGAGGGCGTCGTCGCCTACCTCGACGGCAACTCGCTCGGGAGGCCGCTCAAGGCCACCGCCGACCGCTTCGCCGACTTCGTCGCGCACGAGTGGGGCACCCGGCTGATCCGCTCGTGGGACGAGCGCTGGATGGACCTCCCCACCGAGATCGGCGACCGCATCGGCTCGCTGAGCCTGGGTGCCGCTCCCGGTCAGACCGTCGTCGGCGACTCGACGACCGTGCTGCTGTACAAGGCGATCCGGGCGGCGCTCGAGCTCGGACTCCGCGAGGGCCGCCGCGAGATCCTGCTCGACGACGACCAATTCCCGACCGATCGATTCGTCATCGACGGCATCGCCCGCGAGCGCGGCGCGACCGTCCGCTGGATCGCCGTCGACAAGACCCTCGGCGTGACGCCGGAGCTGCTCGCTGAGGCGCTCTCCCCCGACACCGCGGTCGTCGTGATCAACCACGTCTCGTACCGGTCGGGCTTCATCGCAGACCTCCCCGAGCTGACCCGCCTGACCCACGAGGCGGGAGCCCGGGTCGTCTTCGACCTGTGCCACTCGGCCGGAGTCGTGCCGATGTCGCTCGACGACGCCGGGGCCGACATCGCGGTCGGCTGCACCTACAAGTTCTTGAACGGCGGGCCGGGCGCACCGGCGTTCCTCTACGCGCGGCGCGACCTGCACGACGCGCTCGAGCAGCCGATCCAGGGGTGGATGGGCGCCGCCGACGTCTTCGCGATGGCGCCGGCGTACGTCCCGGCCCCGAGCATCCGGCGCTTCCTGAGCGGCACTCCCCCGATCGTCGGCATGCTCGCCCTCATCGACATGCTCGACCTGATCGAGGAGGCAGGCCTCGACCGCATCCGCGCGAAGTCGCTCGAGCTGACCGACTACGCCTTCGCCCTGGCCGACGAGCGTCTCGCGCCCCTCGGGGTGACGACGGCGACCCCCCGCGAGCGCAGGATCCGCGGGAGCCACCTCACCCTCGCCCACCCCGCGTTCCGGGAGATCCTGCCCCGCCTCTGGTCGGCCGGGGTGGTGCCGGACTTCCGAAACCCCGACGCCCTCCGCCTCGGTCTCTCGCCTCTCAGCACGACCTTCGCCGAGGTGGAGCTCGGCGTCGAGGCCATCGCGGAGGCTCTCCGTGACAGGGTGGACGCATGACCGAGGAGACCGCACGATGACCGACAGCGACGCCTTCGAACCAGACCAGCGCCTCGAACAGCAGGCCACCTCCTTCGGCTCGGCCGCCGACCTCTACGAGCGCGGTCGCCCGAGCTACCCCCGCGAGGCGGTCGCCTGGCTCCTGCCGGAGGGGGCGCAGGATGTCCTCGACCTCGGTGCCGGGACCGGCAAGCTCACGAGACTCCTCGTCGAGGACGTCCCCCGGGTCACGGCGGTCGAGCCGTCCGCCGGGATGCGCGAGCAGCTCATCCGGGCGGTGCCGGGGGCGCAGGTCCTGCCGGGCTCCGCGGAGCGCCTGCCGATCGACGGCGAGAGCATCGACGCGGTGCTCGTCGCGCAGGCCTGGCACTGGGTCGATCCCGAGCGCGCGGTGCCGGAGGTGGCTCGGGTGCTGCGGCCGGGCGGCGTCCTGGGACTCCTCTGGAACATCCGCGAGCGCGGGGCCGGCTGGGTCGACGAGCTCGAGAGGATCATGACCGCAGCGAGCACCGGCAGCGAGAGCGACCTCGAGTCGGAGTCGCCACGGGTCGGACCGCCCTTCGAGCCGATCGAACGCCGCGACTTCCGCTGGACCGTCGACATGACGCCCGACACCGTCGAGGCCATGGTCGCGTCGCGGAGCTACGTCATCACCCTGTCACCGGCCGACCGCGAGTCGCTCCTCGGCGAGGTGCGCGAGCTGCTCCGCACGCACCCCGAGACGGCCGGCCGCCCCACCGTGCCGATGCCGTACGTGACGCGCTGCTCGCGGGCGGTGCTGCCGGCGCAGCCGGGGCGGCCGAAGCTGCCGGAGCAGCCGTCGCGGCCGTCGCTGCCGGCGTGAGGCGGGCCCTCGCGGCAGCGGCCATCGTGCTGCTCGTCGCGGCGTTCGTGACCGTCGGTGTCGTCGCCGCGCTCGTCGCCGGGCACCAGCTCGATCGTGGACGGCCGACGCCGAGCCCTGCTCCGGTGCCGTCGTCGTCGCCTGTGCCGTGACCGCGCGACACGGGGTGGCGAGCGCTTGCGCAGGATCGCGGGCGCCGCGAGGCTGAGAGCATGACCGTCACGCTCCAGACCATGGCCGGCGAGCGTCTCGCCGAGTGGCTCGACCGCAGCCGCGCCCACTACATCGAGTCCCGGCGCGCGGCGGGCGAGACCCTGGAGCAGGCCGAAGCCAACGCGGCGAAGACGGACGGCCTCTACTTCCGTGACGGCCGGCCGGTCGAGGGCCAGCATGTCTACACCGTGCACGCCCCCGACGGACGCGACGTCGGCGAGCTCTGGATCGGCGTGATCGACGCCGCGTCTCGAGGCTGGTGGGTGTTCGACGTCGAGATCGTCGAGGCGGAGCGCGGTCATGGTTTCGGGCGCGCCGCCATGCAGCTCGCCGAGGCGGAGGCCGCACGCCTCGGCGCCGCCACGCTCGGGCTGAACGTCTTCGGCTTCAACACGGTCGCGCGAGGACTCTACGAGTCGCTCGGCTACGAGACCACGGCGGTGCAGATGCGGAAGCCGGTGGGCTGAGTTCGTCTCTGCTGCTGCCGCTGCTGCTGCTGCTGCCTGGGCGCAAATGGACGGAGATCCTGCGATCCGCGCGCGTTTCATGCCGATCGGAGGGGCATCACTCGAGAATCTCCGTCCCTATGCACGGAGCTGGCACCCAGCAGAGCCTCCGGGGCGCATAACGACGGAGATCCTGCGCCCCGCACGCAACTCAAGCGGATCGGAGGGGCATCGCTCGAGAATCTCCGTCCATATGCACGGAGCCAGCACCCCGCAGACCTTCCCGGGCGCATAACGACGGAGATCCTGCGATCCGGACGCAACTCATGCGGATCGGAGGGGCATCGCGCGAGAATCTCCGTCCATATGCACGGAGCCAACCTCCCGGGCGCATAACGACGGAGATCCTGCGCCCCCGGACGCAATGCATGCCGATCGGAGGGGCGTGATCCGAGAATCTCCGTCCATATGCACGGAGCCAACACCCCGCAGAGCTTCCCGGGCGCATAACGCAGGAGATTTTCGAATTCGCGCGGGGTTCGTGCGGATCGGAGGGGCATCACGCGAGAATCTCCGTCCATATGTACGGAGTAACGAGCACGAGCCCACAACCACGAGCCCACAACCACAGCACGAGCCAGCACCCCACAAACCACAACGCGCACCCGAGCCGAAGCCCGGGCGCGCGCCGCGTGATCCTGCGCCCTACCCCTTCAGCCCGGAGCCGGTGACGCCCTCGACGATCTGACGCTGGAACGCCAGGTACAGGACGATCAGCGGCAGAGCGGCCAGTAGCGCGCCGGCCTGGATGTCGGCATAGCGGAGACCGAACGAGCCCTGCACCGAGGCGAGCCCGACCGGCACCGTCATCAGGTTGGGGTTGGACAGTACGAACAGCGGCAGCAGCAGGTTGTTCCAGACGCCCACGAAGGTCAGGATCGTGACGGCCGCGATGACGGGACGCGACAGGGGCAGGATCACCGACCAGAAGATCTTCCAGAGCCCGGCACCATCGATTCGGGCCGCCTCCTCGAGCTCCCTCGGGATGCCGTCGAAGAACTGCTTGAAGATGAACACGGCGATGACCGCGGGCACCTGCGGGAAGATGACCGACCAGTAGGTGTTCAGCAGGTTGACGGCGCCGAGCTCCTGGAAGATCGGCACGATGAGCACCTGGGTCGGGATCATGATGCCGAGCAGGATGAGCAGCAGCACCGTGTTCTGCCCGCGGAACTTCAGCCGCGACAGGGCGTAGGCGGCCATCGAGCCGAACAGCACGGTCAGGACGGCCGTGACGACCGAGGTGATGGCGCTGGCGGCGTACCAGTTCCAGATGTCGCCGGCTTGGAAGTACGACGCGAACGAGTGGAGCGTCGGGTTCCAGTTCTTCAGGATGTTCGTGGCGCCAGTGGCCGCGACGCCGTTGTCGGTGAGCGACGTCTTGAGGGCGAAGAGGCTCGGGATCAGCCAGACGATCGCGAACACCGTGAGGACGACGGCCGAGACGATGCTGAACGTGCGCCCGGAGACGCCCGCCTTGCCGGACGTCGCGACGGGAGCAGCCGCCGAGATGGGTGACTTCGTGCGCGGACGCGCTTCGGTGAGAGCCATGTCAAGCCGCCTTCCGGGCCAGCGAACGGTCGATGATCTGTCGGACGACGGCGATCACGATGATGACGATGAAGAGGAGCACGCTGGCGGCCGATCCTGCACCGACGCGGTTGTCGGTGAAGGCGGTGCCGGTGATGAGGGTCAGGGCCACCTGGGTCGAGATGCCCGGGCCTCCCGAGGTCATCAGGTACACCTGGTCGAAGATCTTCAGGCTGGCGATGATCTGGAGCAGGATCACGAGGGTCGTGGTCCGCCCGAGGAGCGGCAGGGTGATGAAGCGGATCTGCTCCCAGGTCGTGGCGCCGTCGACAGCGGCGGCCTCGTACAGCTCACGCGGGATCTCCTGGAGTCCTGCCAGGTAGAGCACGAAGTTGAAGCCGAGGGTCCACCAGACGGTGGCGATGGCGATGCCGATCATCGCCGTCGCCGGGCTGGCCAGGACGCCGGCGCCCGGCGTGATGCCGACCGCCTGCTGCGCCGAGGCCCAGAGGCCCGATCCCGGCGTGAAGATGAACACCCAGATGAGCGAGATCGTCGCCGACGGGAGGATGTACGGCAGGAAGAACGCGAGGCGGAAGAACCACTGGCCGCGGCGCACGCGGTTCGTCAGGATCGCGAACACGAACGCCAGGACGACGAGGGGCGGCGTCGTGTAGAGGGTGAACTGGAGCGTGTGCCACATGGCGCTCCAGAAGTCGGCGCGGCCCAGCATCTCGCCGTAGTTCTTGAATCCGGCGAAGGAGCCGAGGCCGGTCTTGACCGTGGAGGTGTTGAAGAAGCTCGTGATGAGCATCCACACCGTGGGGCCGAGCAGGAAGGCCACGTAGAAGAGGCCGAAGGGGGCGAGGAAGAGCCAGGCGCCTCGGCTGTCGCCGCCCGACAGGGGCGAGCGGCGCTTCGTGGCGAGCGTGTGTGGACTCGTGCGTGTGGCGCGGGTCATGGCGGGTGCGGCGGTCACGTCGTTGTACCTCCAGGGGTGAGAGCGGTCGGGGTCAGAGGGGGCTGGGAGTGTTGAGGTAGACCTTGAGCTGGTCCTTGATGGCGGACAGCGCGCCCTGGGGCGTGATCGCCAGCTGCTGCACGAGACCGAGCTGGGCGCCGACCGTGTTCTCGAAGGTCGATCCCGATCCGCCGTACCACGCCGGGTCGTCGTAGACGGCGTACTCCGCCGACTTGACGTAGTCGGACTGCGGCTCGAGGGCCTTGTACTTCGCGCTGTCGAGCGTCTTGAGGTAGGCGGGCACGTGGCCGCCCTCGGCCCAGGTGTAGCTCTGGTCGAGCATCGACTTGATGAAGCCCATCGCCTGCTTGCGCTGCTCGGGCGTGCGGTTCTTCCGGGGCAGGACGAACGTGTGCGAGTCCGCCTGCGCGGCCGGCACGTCGAACAGCGTCGGCACCGGGACCATGCCGAACTTCAGTCCCTTGACCGCCTGCGCCGTCGTGATCTCCCACTCGCCCTGCAGGAAGAAGCCCGCCTTTCCGGCGAACATGGTCGACATGGCGCCGGCGTAGTCGAGGCCCTTGTTGAGCCAGCCCTTCTTGACCCAGCTCTGGATGCGAGTGCAGACCTCGATGAAGTCGTCCTCGTTGACCGTCAGCTTCGAGCCGTTGTTGGAGATGAACGGGGTCGAGCCCTTGATCTGGTGGTAGAGCGTGGTGAAGACGCGCCACGGGGTCGCGGTCTCCGAGACGTTGCCGTAGGCGATCGCGGTGCCTCCGGTGACCTTCGAGACGGCGGCGAGGGCCTTCTCGAAGTTCTCGAGGCCGTCGAGATCGACGAGCTTGCCGTCGGAGCCGAGCAGCCCGGCCTTCTTGCAGACGTCGGCGTTGAAGAACATGACGAGCGGGTGCGTGTCGAGGGGGATCGCGATGTTCTTGCCGCCGGTCTTCTGCGCCTCCCACGACTTCTGGTTGAAGTCGGTCGACGACAGGCCGACCGATGCGAGGTCGGCCTCGGTGATCGGCTCGAGGATGTCGCCCTCGAAGAGCGGCTTGGCGCGTGTCAGGTGCGAGATGGCGACGTCGGGCGGCTGGTTGCCGACGGTCGCGAGCGTCACCTTCGAGTAGTAGGGGTTGCCCCAGGCGAAGACTGTCGCCTGGAGCGAGCCCGCACCGCCGTGCGTCTTGCGGTAGCCCGCCTCCATCGTCTGCATGCGGCTGCCGTCGCCGCCGCCGAAGAGGTTCCAGAAGATGAGCTGCTCGGGGTTGAGCTTGCTGCCGACGAGGCCTGCCCCGATCGGGCTGCTCGCACAGCCCGCGAGGGCGGCGGTGGCGACTCCGGCGAGTCCCGCTCCGAGGAGACTTCGTCGGGTGAATGAGCTGTGTGCTGACATGTGATCACTCCATCGTGACGGTGCTGGCCGGCCGGGGATTCGGCAGGTTAGCGCTCACTTGCTGTGGCTGGGCTCCTGCA
Source organism: Frondihabitans peucedani (assembly GCF_039537585.1). NCBI lineage: Bacteria > Bacillati > Actinomycetota > Actinomycetes > Micrococcales > Microbacteriaceae > Frondihabitans > Frondihabitans peucedani. Next base: position 30,994 of record NZ_BAABAU010000005.1, on the reverse strand, counting down.
TGGACAGGGGTGCCCGGGTCAGGTCATCGTATGCCCATTGCAACGTTGGAATCAAGCACCGCCGAAGACTGAGTGCGGCCCGAGCGGGGGCGTTGAATGGACGGGTGACGACACTCCCCTCGCGCTACCAGCACAAGTACGGGATCCTCGCGATCTGCTGCATGAGCCTCTTCATCGCGTCGATGGACGCGACGGTCGTGAACGTGGCCCTGCCCTCGATCGGCCGGGAGTTCCACTCGACCATCTCCGGGCTCCAGTGGACCATCGACGGCTACACGCTCGTCATCGCGAGCTTCCTGATGCTGTCCGGCTCGACGGCCGACCGCTTCGGGCGTCGCAGGATCTTCCAGATCGGCCTGGTCGTGTTCGTCACCGGTTCGCTGCTCTGCTCGCTCGCGCCGAGCATCCCGATCCTGGTGGCCTGCCGCATGCTCCAGGCCATCGGCGGGTCGATGCTCAACCCGGTCGCGCTGTCGATCATCTCGGCGACCTTCACGGACGGCGCCCAGCGCGCCAAGGCGGTCGGCGTGTGGGGTGCCGTCGTGGGCATCTCGACAGGCTTCGGCCCGCTCATCGGCGGCGCGCTCACGGACTCGGTCGGCTGGCGCTCGATCTTCTGGATCAACATCCCGATCGGTCTCGCCGCGATCGTCCTGACCTTCGCCTTCGTCCCCGAGTCGAAGTCCGACACGGTCCGTCGCTTCGACCCGGTCGGGCAGCTCCTCGTGATCGTGCTGCTCGGCACGGTGGTCTCGGGGCTGATCGAGGGGCCGCGGTTCGGCTGGGGCTCCCCGGCGACCATCGGGCTGTTCGCGGTCGGGGCCCTGGCTCTCGTCCTCCTGCGCCACTACGAGTCGAAGCGCGACGACCCCCTGCTCGACTTCCGGTTCTTCACGAGCATCCCCTTCTCGTCGGCCATCGCGACCGCCGTCTTCGCCTTCGCGGCGCAGGGCGCCTTCATCTTCGTGACGGCGCTCTACCTGCAGGAGGTGCGCGGCTTCTCCCCCTTCGTCGCAGGACTCCACCTGCTGCCCCTCGGGCTCGCCCAGCTCGTCGCCGCCCCGATCTCGGGACGGCTCGTGTCGTCGTCCGGGACGCGCAGGCCGCTGGCACTCGGCGCGACGGGACTCGGAGCGGGCGCGATCCTGCTGCTCTTCGTCGGCGGGACGACGCCCACCTGGTTCCTCGTCGTCACCTACCTGCTGCTCGGCGCGGGGCTCGGACTCATCAACCCGCCGCTCACGAACACCGCGGTGTCGGGCATGCCCCGCAACCGCTCGGGCGCGGCGGCGGGCGTGGCCTCGACCTCGCGTCAGACGGGCGTGTCGCTCGGAGTGGCGCTGGCCGGCACCCTGACCGGCGCGAGCGCGTCCGCGAGCGCGGGGGCCGGCTTCGTGCCGGCCACCCACGCCCTCTGGTTCGTCCTCATCGGCTTCGCGGCCGTGATCCTGGTGCTGGCGTTCCTCGCGAACTCGGCCGCGGCGAAGCGCTCGACGGACAGGATCACCGAGCTGCTGTCCGACGATCCTGCGCCAGCCGGACCCGGCGCCGACGCCGACGCGGGCGGAGACCGCTCTCAGCTCACGCGGCCGGCGAACCGGTAGCGGAACCCGTCGCCCGTGTCGGCCGTCACGATCACGTCGTAGTAGCCCCACTCGTCGACCGGCCACGCCACCGTCGACGAGTGCCCGCCGCGGACCTCGACGCGGGAGGTCTTCGTCACGAAGTCGTTCGACGTCAGTGTGAAGGTCACGTCCGGCCGGCCGCCGCTGGTGAGCTGCAGCCGGAGTTCGGGCCGCGGGCGGACGACGAGCGTGGCCGAGGCCCCGGGCAGCGCGACATCGGTGTGGAACCCGGGCACGACGGTGCCGGCGAACCGACGCAGGAAGCGGTCGGGGCCGTAGACACTGAAGTCGTACCGCCCGCCGGTGGCCAGCGCGTCCCAGGTGTAGGTCGACGTCGAGTGCGGCGCGACCGTGTGCGGCGCCGACTCGAACGGCAGCCAGGCGTTCGGGAACACCTGGTGGGAGACGCCCTGCGTGCCCTCGTTGTGGAGGCTCAGGAGCACGCGTCCGCGACCCCGGTCGATGGAGACGTTGCCGAACTGGCGGTACGGGAGGGGGCGGCGGCGCATCGTGCCCGCATCCTGCGTCGGCATCCTCTGCGCACCGACCGCGGGCTCGGTGATCGGCGGCTTCGCAGCGTCGGCGTCGGCTGCGGCCACCAGCTTCTGCGTCTCGCTGAGCGGGGGGACCTCGCTCGCCGTGGGCAGCGAGAAGTCGGGGTTCCGGAAGTCGAAGCAGGAGGTGAGGTCGCCCGAGATGCTGCGGCGCCAGGCCGAGATGTTGGGCTCGTGCACGCCGGTCCAGGTCTCGAGGAACCGGATGATCGACGTGTGGTCGAACACCTGCGAGTCGACCCAGCCACCACGGCTCCACGGCGAGACGACTGTCAGCGGCACGCGGGTCCCGTAGCCGACGGGCAGGCCGTCGACGTACTCGTCCTTCGTGCCGGGCTCGGCGAACGGCGGCAGCATGTGGTCGAAGTAGCCGTCGTTCTCGTCGTAGTTGATCAGGAGGACCGTGCTCGCCCAGGTCTCGGCGTTGCTCATCAGCGCCTGGAGGACGGCGTTCGTGTAGTGCGCGCCGTAGTCGGGGCTGGCCGCAGGATGCTCCGACCACCCGTACGGAGCGACCACGTACGACACCTGCGGCAGCGTGTTCGCGGCTGCGTCCTTCCCGAACTCGCTGAGCAGGTGGTGCACGTCGAGGCCCTTGCCGGAGTCGGGCTTCCAGCCGGTGTTGAGGCCGCCGTTCTCGGCGAGGGCCCGCACCTTCGGGTCGGTCGACGCGAGCGCGTCGTGGTACTGCTGGAACAGCCACAGCGGGTTGTCGCCGTAGTCGCCGACGTAGGGGTGCGACCCGTCGTCGCCGACCTCGTCGTTGCTGTAGGTCTTCCAGGTGACGCCGGCCTTCTGGAGGCGCTCCGGATAGGTGGTCCAGCTGTAGACCGGTTCGTAGTCCGCCGGGTTGTCGGTCGCCGGGCCGCCCTTCGCGCCGGCGGCGTCGATCATCCCGGTCCACTGGAAGAGGCGGTTCGGGGTCGTCGGGCCGATGAGCGACGAGTGGTAGTGGTCGGCGATCGTGAACGACGACGCGAGCGTGTGGTGGAACGGGACGTCCTCGCGGGTGAAGTAGCCCATGGTCTGCTCCGACTTGGCCGCCACCCAGTTGTCCCAGGCGCCCTTGTTCCACGCGGTGTGCCCGCCGCCCCAGGAGTGGTCGAGCCCGCCCGCGTTCTGCGCGTTGTGGTTGGCGGAGTCGAGGGGGAACGGCAGGAGGTGCCCGCCGTCTGTGCGGGTCGGGTCGGGCTGGGCGAAGATCGTGCCGCCGCCGGGGAGCTCGAGCGCCTGCTTGTCGCCGAAGCCGCGCACCCCGGGGAGGGTGCCGTAGTAGTGGTCGAACGACCGGTTCTCCTGCATCAGGATCACGACGTGCTTGACGTCCTTGATCGACCTCGTCGTCTTCGCGGCGGGGGCGGGACGGGTCGCGGCCTGCGCGGAGGCGCCCGGGCCGAAGACGCTGCCCGCGGATCCTGCGGCGACACCGGCCATGATCGCGGCGGCACCGCCGAGCAGGATCGTGCGGCGGCTCACCCCCGGGCGGACGTCGCTCTCGTACGCGTGCTGCGGGTCGAGCGGCGGAGCGGCGTTCAGGCGCACCTCGGGTGCTGCGTCCTCGGGCTTGGATCGGCTCATGTCGGGGTTCCTTCCTGCTGGTCGGCGGTGACCGCCTGGCGAGGCGCCGGATCGACGCCGCGCGCCACTCTTCGACCCGTCGGTGAACCGCCCGGCATTCGTGCGTGACGTGCACCGAAATGGCGCCTGAACCTCTGGTCGAGGTCACCTGCTGTTCGCACGCACGAAAGAAGGGCGCCGACCCGGAGGTCGACGCCCTTCTGTGCTGGGTGGAGCGGGTGCTTAGAAGTCCCAGTCCTCGTCTTCGGTGTTCTCGGCCTTGCCGATGACGTAGCTGGAGCCCGAGCCGGAGAAGAAGTCGTGGTTCTCGTCGGCGTTCGGCGAGAGCGCCGACAGGATCGCCGGGTTCACGTCGGTGATGTTCTTCGGGAACATGGGCTCGTAGCCGAGGTTCATCATCGCCTTGTTGGCGTTGTAGTGCAGGAACTTCTTGACGTCCTCGGTGAGCCCGACCTCGTCGTACAGGTCTTGCGTGTACTTGATCTCGTTGTCGTACAGCTCGAAGAGGAGGTTGAACGCGTAGTCCTTGATCTCGGCGCGGCGCTCCTCGGAGACCCCTTCGAGACCCTTCTGGAACTTGTAGCCGATGTAGTACCCGTGCACGGCCTCGTCACGGATGATGAGGCGCACCAGGTCGGCCGTGTTGGTGAGCTTCGCCCTGGACGACCAGTACATCGGCAGGTAGAAGCCGCTGTAGAAGAGGAACGACTCGAGCAGCGTCGAGGCGACCTTCCGCTTCAGGGGGTCGTCGCCGGCGTAGTACTCGAGCACGATCTGCGCTTTGCGCTGCAGGTTCTCGTTCTCTTCGGACCAGCGGAACGCCTCGTCGATCTCGGGGGTCGCCGCGAGCGTCGAGAAGATCGACGAGTAGCTCTTGGCGTGCACCGACTCCATGAACGCGATGTTCGTGTAGACGGCCTCCTCGTGCGGGGTGATCGCGTCGGGGATCAGGCTGATCGCGCCGACCGTGCCCTGGATGGTGTCGAGCAGGGTCAGGCCCGTGAACACGCGCATCGTGAGCTTCTGCTCGGCCGGGGTGAGCGTGTTCCACGACTGGACGTCGTTCGACAGCGGCACCTTCTCGGGCAGCCAGAAGTTGTTGACGAGGCGGTTCCAGACCTCGACGTCCTTGTCGTCCTGGATGCGGTTCCAGTTGATCGCCGAGACCGTTCGGGCGAGCGGGATGCTCGTGCCGAGGGCGTGGACCGGGTCGGTGAGTGTCATTTTCGATCCTGAATTCTTGTCGGTGTGGCGAGGCTCGGAGCGTGCATCGTGAGCCTGCGGCTCACAGCATGCAGCTGACGCAGCCGTCGACCTCGGTGCCCTCGAGCGCGAGCTGACGGAGACGGATGTAGTAGATCGTCTTGATGCCCTTGCGCCACGCGTAGATCTGCGCCTTGTTGATGTCGCGCGTGGTGGCGGTGTCTTTGAAGAACAGGGTCAGCGAGAGGCCCTGGTCGACGTGCTGCGTGGCCGCGGCATAGGTGTCGATGATCTTCTCGGGGCCGATCTCGTACGCGTCGGTGTAGTACTCGAGGTTGTCGTTCGTCATGAACGGCGCCGGGTAGTACACGCGGCCGAGCTTGCCCTCCTTGCGGATCTCGATCTTCGAGGCGATCGGGTGGATCGACGAGGTCGAGTGGTTGATGTACGAGATCGAACCGGTCGGCGGGACGGCCTGGAGGTTCTGGTTGTACAGACCGTGCTCCATGACGCTGGCCTTGAGGGCGCGCCAGTCGTCCTGGGTCGGGATCTCGACGTTCGCGTCGGAGAACAGCGAAGCGGCGCGGGCCGTCTGCGGCACCCACTCCTGCTCGGTGTACTTGTCGAAGAACGTGCCGTCGGCGTACTTGGAGTCCTCGAAGCCGCCGAAGGTCGTCTTCCGCTCGATCGCGATCGCGTTCGAGGCGCGCAGGGCGTGGAACAGCACCGTGTAGAAGTAGATGTTCGTGAAGTCGATGGCCTCTTCGGTGCCGTAGTGCACGTGCTCGCGCGCCAGGTAGCCGTGCAGGTTCATCTGGCCGAGGCCGATGGCGTGCGACGAGTCGTTGCCGACCTCGATGGAGCGGACCGACGAGATGTGGCTCATGTCGCTGACCGCGGTGAGGCCGCGGATCGCGGTCTCGACCGTGCGGCCGAAGTTCTCGCTGTCCATCGCCAGGGCGATGTTCATCGATCCGAGGTTGCACGAGATGTCTTTGCCGATCTCGTTGTACGACAGGTCTTCGTTGAACGTGGTCGGCGTGTTGACCTGCAGGATCTCGCTGCACAGGTTCGACATGTTGATCCGGCCCTTGATGGGGTTGGCCTTGTTCACCGTGTCCTCGAACACGATGTACGGGTAGCCCGACTCGAACTGGATCTCGGCGATGGTCTGGAAGAACTCGCGGGCGTTGATCTTGGTCTTCTTGATGCGCGAGTCGTCGACCATCTCGCGGTACTTGTCGCTGATCGAGATGTCGCCGAAGGGGATGCCGTAGACGCGCTCGACGTCGTACGGCGAGAAGAGGTACATGTCCTCGTCTTTCTTCGCCAGCTCGAACGTGATGTCGGGCACGACGACGCCGAGGGACAGCGTCTTGATGCGGATCTTCTCGTCGGCGTTCTCGCGCTTGGTGTCGAGGAAGCGCAGGATGTCGGGGTGGTGCGCCGAGAGGTACACAGCGCCCGCGCCCTGGCGTGCGCCGAGCTGGTTCGCGTAGCTGAAGCTGTCTTCGAGGAGCTTCATGACGGGGATGATGCCCGAGGACTGGTTCTCGATCTGCTTGATCGGGGCGCCGGCCTCGCGGATGTTCGACAGCGACAGGGCGACGCCGCCGCCGCGCTTCGACAGCTGCAGCGACGAGTTGATGCCGCGGGAGATCGACTCCATGTTGTCTTCGATGCGCAGCAGGAAGCACGAGACGAGCTCGCCGCGCTGGGCCTTCGCCGTGTTGAGGAAGGTCGGGGTCGCCGGCTGGAAGCGGCCGGCGATGATCTCATCGACGAGGTCGACGGCCAGCTTCTCGTCGCCCTGGGCGAGGCCGAGGGCGGTCATGACGACGCGGTCTTCGAAGCGCTCGAGGTAGCGCTTTCCGTCGAAGGTCTTGAGCGTGTACGAGGTGTAGTACTTGAACGCACCGAGGAAGGTCTGGAAGCGGAACTTCTTCGAGTACGCCAGGTCGTTCAGCTTCTCGATGAAGGCGAAGTCGTACAGGTCGATCGTCGCCTGCTCGTAGTAGTCGTTCTCGACCAGGTAGTCGAGGCGCTCCTTGAGGTTGTGGAAGAAGACCGTGTTCTGGTTCACGTGCTGCAGGAAGTACTGCTTCGCAGCCTCACGGTCTTTGTCGAACTGGATCTCGCCGTTCGGGCCGTAGAGGTTGAGCATCGCGTTCAGCGCGTGGTAGTCCAGCCCCTGGGTGCCGGAGAGCCCAGCGGGAGCCGAGATCACTTCGAGGTCATCGACTGCTGCGTCCAAAATTGGTCCAATCCTTCTTGTACTGCTGAGACATCGTCTGGCGTGCCGAAGACCTCGACACGGTAGAGGAGGGGCACCCGGCACTTGGCCGCGACGATGTCGCCGGCCAGGCAGTAGCCCTCTCCGAAGTTGGTGTTGCCCGTGGCGATCACGCCTCGGATGAGCGACCGGTTGCCCTCGTCGTTGAGGAACCGGATCACCTGCTTCGGCACGGCGCCCCCGCTCTCGCCGCCGCCGTAGGTGGGCAGGACGAGGACGTAGGGGTCGCGTGCGAGAAGGGGCTCGTCGCTCGGGAAGAGCGGGATGCGCTCGGCCGGCACACCGACCTTCTCGACGAATCGGGCGGTGTTGCCCGAGACGCTCGAGAAGTAGATCAGGTGGGTCACGGCTGAGCTCCGGGAGGTGCTACGCGATCGCGGCGGCGAGGCCGGCGATCTTGTCGGGGCGGAAGCCCGACCAGTGGTCTTCGTCGGTGATGACGACGGGGGCCTGGAGGTAGCCGAGGGCCTTGACGGTCTCGAGGGCCTTCTCGTCGACGGAGACGTCGAAGACCTCGTACTCGATGCCCTTGTTGTCGAGCGCGCGGTAGGTGGCGGTGCACTGGACGCAGGACGGCTTGGTGTAGACGGTGATTGCCATGGTTTCCCCTTGTTGATGAGGCCGGATCCGAGACTTTCGGCCGGGTCTCGACTCGTGAGATGGAACGCTCTGTCGGGGTGTCGGATTCCCGGTGGACGGGCCCTCTCGGACCTCGTCTCGCGGGTGGGTGGGGCTGCCTCCGGAATGATCCGGATGAAGCTGGTCACGGCCCCCGACGCTCTCGAGCAGTGGTGGTGCTTGGTGTGGATCGATACTACATCTAGGGGCCGACATCGGAAGGCACAACTAGATGCAGTGTTACAGCCGTGTAATTACGTGATCCGGATTATCCACAGGTTTTGCCACTGCTGGGGATCGTTATCCCCGGATTTGCGCCTCTCTGCACAGGCTCCTCCACACCACCGACATCGCGCTTGTGGATAAGAATCCCCCGGCCTCATTTCGGAGGCACGGCGTGTCGCCTTCTTCCGTAGACTTGCTCCCTCGTGGGCGCCTATTCGAATCTCCTCAAGACGCCGGGCGTAGCGCGGATCATCGCCGCACAGCTGACGGCCCGGTTCCCGTTCGGCATGCTCTCGCTCGCCTTCCTGCTCCACGTCGAGCACAACACCGGCTCCTACGGCGCCGCGGGCCTCGTGCTCGCCGCGACGAGCATCGGGCAGGCCATCTCGGGCCCCCTCACGAGCCGCTGGATGGGCCAGTGGGGCATGCGTCCCGTCCTCCTGCTGACCCTCTCCGTGTGCGTCGTCAGCCTTCTCGTCTTCGCCCTGGCGCCCCTCTCGCTCGTCCTCTACATGGTGGTCGGCTTCATCGCCGGCCTGAGCGTGCCGCCGGTGCAGCCCGCCGTCCGCACCATCTACCCCAAGATGGTCAACTCGACGCAGCTCACTCCCCTCTTCTCCCTCGACGCCTCCGCGCAGGAGCTCATCTGGGTGCTCGGCCCCGTCATCACGACGTTCGTCGGCACGCAGATCGGCACGGTCTACGCGATCCTGGTGGCGGCTGCGTTCCTGATCGGCGGCGGGGCGTGGTTCGTGGCGTCCCCCGAGGTCGGCCGCGTGCGCATCCCCAAGAGCAAGCGCTCGTTCGGCAAGGTGCTGGCGCGGCCGACGGTGCTGCTCTCGACGGTCACCGGCTTCCTCCTGATCGGCACCTGCTCCGCGGTCGAGGCCGGCGTCATCAGCGCGTTCGGCGACGGGAGCCCGAACTCCGGCTTCGTTCTGGCCGTCTTCGCGCTCGGGTCGCTCGCCGGCGGACTCCTCCTCGGCCACCTCGCCGTCGGCCCGTGGTCGCTGCCGATCCGGATGGCCATCGTCTTCGTCGGCATCGCCCTCACCGTCATCATCCCGACCTCGTTCGTCTGGCTCTGCGCCACCCTGCTGATCGCCGGCGTCGGCATCGCGCCCGCCCTCGCGGTCATGTTCGCAATCATCTCCTCCAGCGTCCGCTTCAGCGACACGGCCGAGGCCTACGGCTGGTCGGGCACCGGGCAGCTCATCGGCGCGGCCATCGGCTCGGCCATCGCCGGCGTCCTGATCGACCAGAACGGCACCGTCGGCGGCCTCAGCGTCGCCGCCGGGTTCGCCCTCCTCGGCGCCCTCGTGCCCGTCATCTTCAAGCGGGTGCTGCCCGACCTCCGCGGCACCGACGCCAGCCCGATCGCCGACACCGAGCCCGTGCCGGTCCAGGCGAGCTGACCCTCGCTCTCGCCGCGACCCTCCTCTGCGCACACGCGAGCCCCCGCAGCGGCCGCCGGTCAGACGCGGGGCCGATAATCGAGGCATGACTCCCGACGCTGTCCCCCGGATCCGGCTGAACGACGGCAACTCGATCCCGCAGCTCGGCCTCGGGGTCTACAAGGTCGACGACGACGAGGCCGAGCGCACTGTCGCCACCGCGCTCGAGCTCGGCTACCGCCACCTCGACACAGCCGAGTACTACGGCAACGAGGCCGGTGTCGGCCGCGCGCTGGCCGCCTCGGGCGTCGACCGCGACGACGTCTACGTCACCACCAAGGTCTGGAACGACCAGCAGGGCTACGACTCGACCCTCCACTCCTTCGACCGGAGCCTGGCGAAGCTCGGACTCGACGTCGTCGACCTCTACCTCATCCACTGGCCGGCCCCGCGACAGGACCTCTACGTCGAGACCTACCGCGCGATGGAGAGGATCCGGCAGGAGGGGCGGGCCCGATCGATCGGCGTGTCCAACTTCCAGACGCACCACCTCGAGCGGCTCCTGGGCGAGACCGACGTCGTGCCGGTGATCAACCAGGTCGAGGTGCAGCCGTGGCTGCAGCAGCGCGAGCTCCGGGCGTTCGGCGAGGCCCGCCACATCGTGACCGAGGCCTGGTCCCCTCTCGCGCGCGGCCGCATCCTGGAAGACCCCGTCCTGCTCAGGATCGCGAGCGCCCACGACATCTCCACCGCCCAGGTCGTGCTCCGCTGGCACCTGCAGCAGGGGCTCGTGGTGATCCCGAAGTCGGTCACGCCGTCGCGCATCGCCGAGAACCTCGACGTCTTCGGCTTCGATCTGACGCCTGACGAGACGGCGGCGATCGACGCCCTCGACTCCGGCGAGCGCGTGGGCTCGCACCCCGACGAGGTCGGCTAGGCGGCGGTCCCCTCGCCGCGCGCGGGCCTGTACCGTTGACGGGCAACCCGCAGAACCAGCAAGGAGCCCCCGTGACCATTCGCGCCGCCGCAGACGGATCCGCCCTCGGAAACCCGGGGCCTGCAGGATGGGCGTGGTACGTCGACGACGACCGCTGGGCTGCAGGCGGCTGGCCCCGCAACACGAACAACGTCGGCGAGCTCACGGCCGTCCTCGAGCTGCTCCGCGCCACGGCCGACGAGGACGACGACCTCCTGATCCTGTGCGACAGCCAGTACGCGATCAAGGCGTGCACCGAGTGGATGGCGGGCTGGAAGCGGAAGGGCTGGCGGAAGGCCGACGGCAAGCCCGTCATGAACGTCGAGATCATCAAGGAGCTCGACGAGGCCCTTCAGGGGCGGCGCGTGACCTTCGAGTGGGTCCGCGGTCACGTGGGCCACGTGATGAACGAGGCGGCCGACATCCGGGCCCGCACCGCTGCTGAGGCCTACCAGGCGCGGAAGCCCGTGCCGTCCGGGCCGGGGTGGCCGGGCAAGCCCGTCACGACCGTGTCGGCGGAGGCTGCTGCTGCGCCGGTGGAGCCGCCGGCGCTCTTCTAGCGCGACTCGACGCCGAGATGATCATCCTCTGGACGGGCATCGTGGGCGCGGCGGGCCTGCTTCTCGGTGTGTTGGCGTACGCCGGTGTCTGGCGGGGGTGGGCCGAACGGGCGGGCTGGACCAATCTCGGGTTCCTGCTCTTCTACGCGGGGCTGTGCGGCGTGCTTCTCTCGGTCGGCTCTGCGCTGGCTGGTGCGGGTGCTGCTGCCGTCGCGGCTTTTCTGCTGATGCTCGGCATGCTGTCGGCACTCCTGACCATCGTGAGCTGGTTCTGGCTTCCGTCGTTCCTTCTCCCGCGGTGGTACCGCATGCTGAGAGCCGCGCAGCACTGAGCGCCGATGGTGTGCCGCCCACCGTTGCACGGACAAAACACCCTGCCGCGGCACGGTGCCTTGTCCGCCAGACGTTGCACGGCACCGCGATCCACACCAGGGGCGCGAGCACCCCGCAGGCGCAGCGCTACACCCCCGCCACCGGCCCCACCGCGGTCACCCGCAGGACCGCGACGCCCTGCTCGTTCGACTCCGCGAGGTCGACGGTGCCGGTGATGCCCCAGTCGTGGTCGCCGGCCGGGTCGTCGAAGATCTGGCGCACCTCCCACGCGGTGGGCCCCTCCGACACGACGAGGAGGGCGGCGCTCCGGGCGTCGGGCCCGGTGCCGATCGAGTCGTACTCGGCGTAGTACCCGTCGAGGGCCGCACCCCACTCGTCGACTCCGAAGCCGGCGGCAGCGTCGAGCTCGGCGAGGGCGGTCGCTTCGTCGAGGGCGGCGAGCTGCACGCGCCGGAACAGCTCGTTCCGCACCAGCACGCGGAAGGCGCGGTGGTTGCCGGTGAGGGTCCGGAGAACGGGAGGGACGATCTGATCCTGCGCGGCGATCTCGGTCGGGTTGACCATCTCCTCCCACTCGTCGAGCAGCGAGGAGTCGACCTGCCGGACGAGCTCGCCGAGCCACTCGATGATGTCGAGCAGGTCGTCGGTCTTGGACTCGTTCGGGATCGTCTGCCGGAGCGCGCGGTACGCGTCCGACAGGTAGCGCAGCACGAGGCCCTCCGACCGGGCGAGCCCGTAGAAGTTCACGTAGTCGCCGAACGTCATCGCCCGCTCGTAGAGGTCGCGCACGACCGACTTCGGCGACAGCTCGAAGTCGCCGATCCACGGCTGCGACGCCTTGTACGTCTCGAACAGCGCGCCGAGCAGCTCGTCGAGGGGCTTCGGCCAGGTGACCTCCTCGAGCAGCTCCATGCGCTGGTCGTACTCGATGCCCTCCTGCTTCATCGCCGCCACGGCCTCGCCGCGCGCCTTGAACTGCTGCTGCGACAGGATCGGCCGCGGGTCGTCGAGCGTCGACTCGACCACCGAGACCATGTCGAGCGCGTACGTGTCGGACTCGGGGTCGAGCACCTCGAACGTCGCGAGCGCGAAGGGCGACAGCGGCTGGTTGAGGGCGAAGTTCGGTTGCAGATCGACCGTCAGCTGGATGCGGGGTGCAGGATCCTGGTCTCCCGCGGTCGCCACACCCGGCAGCTGCTCCACGACGCCCGACTCGCGCAGCGCTCGGTAGATCGAGATCGCCTGCCGGGCGAGCGCGAACTGCTGCGCGGGCGACGAGTGGTTCTCGAACACGAGCGCTCGCACGTTGCCGAAGACGTCGCCGCCGCGGGCGATCACGTTGAGGAGCATGGCGTGCGTGATCTGCATGCTCGAGGTGAGCGGCTCCGGCTCGGCGTCGATCAGCTTGAAGAACGACGGCTCGCCCCACGACACGAAGCCCTCCGGGGCCTTCTTGCGGATGATCTTCCGCTTCTTCTTCGGGTCGTCGCCGGCCTTCTTGATCTGCTGCAGGTTGTCGATCTCGTGCTCGGGTGCCTGGAGAGTGACCGTCCCGGCCGTGTCGTAGCCGGCCCGGCCGGCGCGCCCCGCGACCTGGTGGAACTCGCGGGCGGTGAGCTGCCGCATCCTGGTGCCGTCGAACTTCGTGAGGGCCGTCAGGAGCACGGTTCGGATCGGCACGTTGATGCCGACGCCGAGCGTGTCGGTGCCGCAGATGACCCGGAGGAGCCCGCGCTGGGCGAGCTGCTCGACGAGCCGCCGGTACTTCGGCAGCATGCCGGCGTGGTGCACTCCGATGCCGGCGCGCACGAGGCGGTTCAGGGTCTTGCCGAAGCCGGTCGAGAAGCGGAAGCCCGCGATGAGCGTGCCGATCTCGTCGCGCTGCTCGCGGGTGGCGATCTTGAGGCTCGACAGGGCCTGGGCGCGCTCGAGCGCGGCCGCCTGCGAGAAGTGCACCACGTAGATGGGCGCCTCGCCGGTCGACAGGAGCTCCTCGACGGTCTCGTGCACGGGCGTCGTCGCGTAGAAGTAGTGCAGCGGCACCGGCCGCTCGACGCCGGTGACGAGCGCGACCGGCTTGCCGGTGCGGCGGCCGAGGTCGTCGCTGATCTTCTCGACGTCGCCGAGCGTCGCCGACATCAGCAGGAACTGCACGTCCGGGAGCAGCAGCAGCGGCACCTGCCAGGCCCAGCCGCGCGACGGGTCGGCGTAGAAGTGGAACTCGTCCATCACGACCTGCCCGACCTCCGCGGCCGGGCCGTGCCGGAGCGCGAGGTTCGCCAGGATCTCGGCGGTGCAGCAGATGATCGGGGCGTCGGCGTTCACCGACGAGTCGCCGGTGACCATGCCGACGTTCTCCGGCCCGAACAGGTCGACGAGGGCGAAGAACTTCTCGCTCACGAGCGCCTTGATCGGCGCGGTGTAGTAGCTGCGCCTGCCGGTCGCGAGCGCGACGAAGTGGGCGCCGGCCGCGACGAGCGACTTCCCCGTGCCGGTGGGCGTGCTCAGGATCACCGACGCCCCCGACACGAGTTCGATCATGGCCTCGTCCTGCGCCGGATACAGCGGGAGCCCGCGCGACTCGGCCCACCCCGCGAAGTCCGTGTAGACGGTGTCGGGGTCGAAGGTGCCGTCGCCCGTGGTGTCGTTGGGTCCGTAGTAGGCGGACAGCAGGGCGGCGAGTGGGGCGTCAGGCATGGTGCTTCGATCCTGCCCTACATCCGCTGTCCCGGGCGCCGAGAGAGGGATGCGCCCCCGTCGACGCACGAGGCGGACAGGGGCGCATCGACACGTCCCCGGTGGCCGGCGAGCGGAATCGGATCAGGTGACTGCCGCGCGACGGGTCGGTTGTGGACGTGGTGCCTCGGTAACCAGCCGAGTGCGATTCCAACTTATATGCCTTTGCATAGGCATACCGGGTGATTTGCGGGTGATTGCGCCCGGAGCTGCCTCCGTGTCAGCAGCCGTCGAGCTGCCCGACCCGGAAGTGCGAGTCGATCAGCACGATCCTGGTGGCCGACCCGGTGCCCTGAGTGGTCGCGACGACCCCGGTCACGGACTTCGCCGTGCTGCCCGCGTCGGGCGCCAGCAGGACCTGGTACCGCACCGGGTTCGTGTAGGCGATCTTCGCGCGGTGCGAGGCCGGGGCGTTCGCTATGAGCGCCGCTCCGCTCTGACCGACCTTCTCCCCCTTCGGCCCCTCCAGGATGACCGCGCCGCGCGTCCGACCGGCGACGATGCCCTTCGTGATCTCCACCGTGAAAGAGGTCTGCTTCGCCGTCCGCTTGTCGGTGATCCGGAGCCCCGAGCCCCAGGTGTAGGTCGTCGGGACGACCGTGCAGACGTTCGTGCCGTCGCCGGGCGTGCCCTTCACGACCTTCGGCGTGCCGAGCACGCGCGTCAGAGTGGCGACGGCGGTCGACGTCGTGCGGTCGGGGACCGTGGTGATCCTCGTCGTGCCGTGCAGCAGGACGAACCCGGACGGTGCGATCGAGACGGAGTCGACCCGCGTGAGCGGATCGGCGGTGGCGGCCGAGGCCGAGGTGGCGGCGAGGCTGCCTGTGAAGACGAGTGCTGCGGTTGCCGCGACGGCTGTGATTCGTGTGATTTTCCCCATGGCCCTGACGGTACGGCCGGTGCCACCGGTGCTGCGTCAGTCGTCCGGGTGACCTCGCGGTTCCTCACTGTCGGCGGATTGTCAGGGTCGTGCTCCGCCCGCACGTGCGGGGGTCAGAGACGCAGGATCGCGCACCGCACCAGTTCGCGCACCCGCGGCACCAGCTCGGCGAGGAGGTCGTCCTCCGGCACGTCGAGCAGCTGCGCGAGCGCACCCACGATCGCACCGACGCTGAGGTCCCCGTCGCAGGCCCCGACCAGCGCGGACAGGGCGGTGCCCGACTCGACGGTGCGCGCGAAACCGCCGCCCTGACGGAGGGTGATCACCGTCGGATCGTCGTTGCCCGGCCAGTAGTGCCGCTCCTCGGTGACGTCGCCGGCGACCCGGAGCGTCTGGAGCAGGAGCTCGCCGTCGGAGAGCGAGCGGAGGGCGTCCTGCGCGTCGAGGCACTCGAGCACGTGCGAACCGAGTCCGGTGTCGTTGCCGCCGAGAGCGCCTGCGAGACGCTCGATGGTCTGCGCAGGGTGAGTTGCGGGATCCTGCGCGCGTCGGAGGGTGATGTACCCGAAGCCGACCTCGCTGACGCCCCGCGCCTCGAAGTCGTCGAGCCAGGCCTCGTAGAGGCGCTCGAAGTCTGCTGTGCCTGGGCGCGTGCCGCCGTCGCGGATCCAGGTCTCGGCGTAGGTGGCGGGATCCTGCATCTCGCGCTCCACGACCCAGATGTCGACCGGTGCGGCGTTCTCGTCGTGAGCGCCGTCGGAAGCGCCGCCGCGCGCAACCCAGTCGACCACCGAGTACGCCCCGCGCTTGGAGCCGCGGCCGGTCTCCCAGTTGCCGAGGAACTGCGCGACACCGCCCGGGGTCAGGTGCGCCGCGGCCTGCTCGACGACGGTCGCCACGAGCGCGTCGCCCACCATGCCGCCGTCGCGGTACTCGTACGACGGGACACCCTCGGTGCGCGGGGTGATGACGAACGGCGGGTTCGAGACGATGTGATCGAACCGCTCGCCGCTGACCGGCTCGAACAGGCTGCCGAGGCGGAACTCGATGCCGTCGATGAGGTTCAGCTCGGCGTTGAAGCGGGCGAAGTCGAGGGCCCGCTCGGAGATGTCGGTGGCGACGACGTGCCTTGCGTGGCGGGCAGCGTGCATCGCCTGGATCCCGCAGCCGGTGCCGAGGTCGAGAGCGCGCTCGACGGGCCGCGGGATCATCAGGCCGCTGAGCGTCGTCGATGCGCCGCCGATGCCGAGGACGTGGTCTTCGCGGAGGGGCCCCTGGAGGGCGAGCTCGCCGAGGTCGGAGGCGATCCACCAGGCGGCCTCGCCGGCGGAGTCGACGAACGAGTACGGCCGCAGGTCGACGAGGGGACGGACCGTGACGGGGGTGTCGGCGGTGCGTTCGAGCAGGGCCAGCTCTTCTGCGCCGTCGAGCCCCAGGGTCGGCAGGGCTGCGGCGACGTCCTCCGCGGGCTGCGGGTAGCCGAGCACGAAGAGCAGCGCGAGCGTGTCGGAGGCGCGCTCCTCGGGCGACGCGGGGCGGCGGCTCGCCAGCGCGCGTCGGGCGGCGATGCGCTCCCCGCGGAACAGGGCGGCCCCGCCCGTGGCGCCCCACGCACCCGCTCCCGTCAGCCGGGCGACCGTGAACAGCGAGCGGTCGAGGTCGTGACGGAGGCGGGTGATCAGGTCGGAGCGCACCCGTCCATCCTGCTACACGGGGCGGGGCCTGCCTGCTGGTTGCTGCGTGCGTGCATATGGACGGAGATCCTGGGTCTGCCTGGCCTTGCTCCGTGCATATGGACGGAGATTCTCGACCGACACCCCTCCGATCCGCCTCACTTTCGCAGAATCAGCAGGATCTCCTTCGTTATGCGACACCGCCGAGAATCTCCGTCCATATGTACGGAGATCCTTGTTCTGCGGGGGTGCTGCGTACAAATGGACGGAGATCCTCGTTCCTGGAGGGTCCGGCGAACAAATGGACGGAGATACTCGCCCGATGCCCCTCCGATCCCCCTCACTTTCGCAGAATCAGCAGGATCTCCTTCGTTATGCGACACCGCCGAGAATCTCCGTCCATATGTACGGAAGGGAAGAACACAGGACGCAGGCCAGACGCCCCAGCGACGCCCGCCCCGCCTACCGGAGCCGCCCGCGCCCGACCGGCAGGAGCGGCGCGCGGTACCGCAGCGTCGTGGTGCCGGCAGCGACGACGGCCTCGGCTGCGCCGAACCTCCACAGGCGGTTGAACAGGAACACCCCCACGCTCTCGCCGGGCTCGACCTGCCACGTGCCCGTGCCCCACTGCGCAGGATGCCCGCGCCCGCCGACCACGACGGTCGGCTTCGGGTACCAGCCGATGGCCGGCCTGGTGAGGATCAGTTCGATGCGGGTGGGCTGCGCTGCGTCGTCGGGCACGGTTCCAGCCTACGGGTGCGCTGCGCCGCGCCGATGTGTGGGCGTCCGGGCAAAGAAGAATCGGCCCTCCCCGTCGCACTCATCGAGTGCGAACCGGAGAGGACCGATCCTGTGGTGGAGCTAAGGGGATTCGAACCCCTGACCTTCTCATTGCGAACGAGACGCGCTACCAACTGCGCCATAGCCCCAAACTGCGGTTCCACGATAGCACCCGTGGAGGCCCGCTCCAGACCACCGGGAGCGAGCAGGATCAGACGGCGCGGCGACGCTGCAGGATCTCGTCGATCCGCAGCTCCTCGAGGTCGGTCTCGTCGACGTAGCCCATCCGAGCGAAGCGGCTCGACTGGGCGGGCGCCACCGGGGCAGCAACCTCGACGCGAGCGACCGGAGGCGCAGCAGGCGCAGCCTCAGCTCCGACGCCAGAAGCGCCGGCAGCAGCCGCACCAGCAGCAGGCGCACCAGCGGCACCAGCACCAGAAGCACCAGCACCACCACCACGCGCCACAGCCCCACCATCCCGATGCGTCTGCAGCGCCGCCTCGGCCCGAGCCACCTCGCGGAGGGCCTGGCGCTGGGCCTCGAGGCGTGCGGCATCCTGCTGCTGGCGGAGCTGCTCGGCCGAGCGCGTCGCGGCCTCGCGCAGGGCGTCCGTGTCGGCGGCCGACGTCGGAGACGAGGCCACGGCGGAGGAGCGGGCCAGCGCGCGGGCACTCCCGCGGCGGAGGTAGAGCGGGCGGGGCAGGGCGACGGGGGTCCACTCGCGGGCGTCGGTCGAGGTGCCAGCGGCAGCGGGATCCTGCGCGCTCTCGGCTTCGACCGACGCGGAGGGCGAACCGGCGTCGGACGTCTGCGGGGCGAAGTCCTGGAACGGCTGAGCGACCGGAGCGCCGGCGGCGACGGGGGCCGAGACCGCGCGGCGAGCCCGGGCCTGCGAGACGGCGGCGAGCTGCACGAGGACGAGCACGGACCCGACCGAGGCGATCGATCCCGTGACCGCGAGCAGCCAGCCCATGCCGGTGACCCCCAGCACGAAGCCGACGAGGCCGGCGACGAGAACGAGGGTCGAGACGAGACGGGTGCGGCGCAGGCGACGGGCGGCCATCGCAGGATCGGAGTCCGCGGCACGGAGAGCAGGCCCGGTCGCCGCGAGCTCGCGGGTGATGGCCCGCTGACGTGCGGCCTCCTGGGCTCGGCGGATGGCCTCGCGCTTGGCCTCCTCGGAGCGGAGGATCTTCTGCGCCGTGGCGACCGACTTGGCGTTGGCCTCGACGCGGACCTCCTCGGGGAGTTCGGCGGTCTGAGCCAGGATGCGGAGCGTCTGCTGCAGGCGGACGGCGTTCCGCTCGGTGGCGAGGTACTGCTGGCGCTTGGCCCACGACGGGATCAGGTACACCAGCCAGAGCACGGCGACCAGCCCGAGGACGATACCTCCACCCCACGACCCGATTCCCATGGTGGCAAGGGTAGGAGGCGGCGGCGTCTCAACTCGCGCCATCGCCGGGTGTGTCCGAGCAGGATCACCAAAACCCTCCCGTCCGGCTGCCGCGGTGGTCCTAGGACCACCGCGGCAGCCGATCGCGAGGGTTCAGCGTCGTGCGGGGCTCAGCTCACGGCCGCGCGGCCTCCGCCAGCGCCTCCGGCGGCACGCTCCCCTGCCCGGGAGGCACCCGCCCGTCGAGCCAGCGGCGGAGCACCCCCTCCGGCACCTCCTCGGCCACGAGGCCGAAGCAGAAGTGGTCGCGCCAGTCGCCGTTGATGTGGATGTAGCGGCGGCGGAGCCCCTCGTACCGGAAGCCGAGCTTCTCGACCACGCGGAGCGAGGGGCCGTTCTCGGGCCGGATGCAGATCTCCATGCGGTGGAGGCCCAGCCGCTGGAAGCAGTGGTCGGTGGCCAGCGCGACCGCGGTGGGCGTCGCGTTGTGGCCGGCGGCCGACTGGGTGACCCAGTAGCCGATGGTCGCCGAGGCGAGCGAGCCGTAGGTGATGCCCGACACGTTGAGCTGCCCGACGAACCGCTGGTCGAGCTCGATCGCGAACGGGAGGCCGAGCCCCGCCCGTGCATTGGTCTGCAGCGAGCGGATGCTCGACCTCACGTCGATGGTCGTGAAACCGTGCGGGTTGGTGGCCTCCCACTGGCGGAGCCACGAGCGGTTCTCCGCCAGAGCGCGATCGAGGTCGCGGGTGTCACGCAGGCGCAGGGGTCGGATTCCGACCCGTCCCGACGCCAGCGTGGGGATGGTGGTCACTTCTTGGTCTCTACCTGTCTCGGGCGGCCTACTCGAGGCCGGACGTGTACTCCTTCAGCCACGACTTGAGGTCGGAGCCGAGGTCGTCGCGGTCGCTGGCGAGCTGGATGATCGCCTTGATGTAGTCGAGTTTGTCACCGGTGTCGTAGCGGCGGCCCCGGAACACGACGCCGTACACGCCGCCGGTCCACTCGTCGGCGCCGGCCATCTTCTCGAGGGCGTCGGTCAGCTGGATCTCGCCGCCCTTGCCGGGCGCCTGCTTCTCGAGCACGTCGAACACCTCGGGACGCAGCACGTAGCGGCCGATGATGGCGAGGTTCGAGGGCGCTTCGCCCTGCGGGGGCTTCTCGACGAGGCCGGTGATCTTCACGACGTCGTCCTCGTCGGTGGTCTCGACCGTGGCGACGCCGTAGAGGTGCGTCATCGACTCGGGAACCTCGAGCAGCGCGACGACCGAGGCGTTCTTCTTGCCCTGGACCTCGATCATGCGGCTGAGGAGCGGGTCGCGCGCGTCGATGATGTCGTCGCCGAGCAGGACCGCGAACGGCTCGCGACCGACGTGCATCTTGGCGCGCAGGACGGCGTGGCCGAGGCCGAGCGGGTCGCCCTGGCGCACGTAGTGCATGTCGGCCAGGTCGGTGGACTGGTTGACCTTGGCGAGCTTGTCGTGGTCGCCCTTCTTGCGGAGGCTCTCCTCGAGCTCCGACACGTGGTCGAAGTGGTTCTCGAGCGCGTTCTTGTTGCGGCCGGTGATCATCAGCACGTCGGTGAGCCCGGCTGCCACCGCCTCTTCGACCACGTACTGGATGGCCGGCTTGTCGACGACCGCGAGCATCTCCTTCGGGATGGCTTTGGTTGCGGGGAGGAATCGTGTTCCCAACCCTGCTGCGGGAATGACGGCTTTAGAAATGGTGAATCCCATGCCGATCAGCGTATCTATTTGTCGCGTTACCGTGCGGTTAAGATTGCGCACATGACCGATCTCGTAGGCGACGCCAAACGCGTCCTCCGGAAAGAGCTCCGTTCGAGGCGCCGCGCGATGACCGACACGGAGGCCTCGTCGTCGACCGAGTCGCTGACCCGCCACCTCGTCGAGCTCGCGTCGAGCCTCGGGGTGAAGTCGATGTCGGCGTACCTGTCGGCCGCCTTCGAGCCGAACACGCGGCCGTTCCTCAACTGGGCGAACGAGCGGGGCATCCGGGTGCTGTTCCCGATCACGAGGGCGGACGGCCTGCTCGACTGGGCGGTCTCGACCGACTTCGAGTCGGAGACCGAGGGCCTCTTCGGCCTGCCCGAGCCGGTGGGCGAGGTCCTGAGCCCGATGGCCATCTGCGACGTCGACCTGATCGTGGTGCCCGCGGCCCAGATCGACCACACCGGCATGCGCATGGGCTGGGGCAAGGGCTACTTCGACAAGACGCTCGGTTCGATGGAGAAGCGGCCGCCGGTTTATGCTGTGGTGTTCGACAGCGAGTACGTCGAGCAGGTGCCGAGCGAGCGGCACGACCAGCCGGTCGACGGCGTCGTCACGCCCTCCGGCATCCACCGCTTCTAGCCCGGCGAGAGGTCTCCCGTGCCCACCTACTCCTACCGTTGCACCGAGTGCGACAACGCCTTCGACATCCACCAGTCGTTCTCCGACGATTCGCTGACCGTCTGCCCGGTCTGCGGCGGCAGGCTCCGCAAGGTCTTCAGCCCGGTCGGCGTCACGTTCAACGGCTCCGGCTTCTACCGCACCGACTCGCGCGCGAAGCCCGGCTCGTCGGGCTCCGGCTCGCCGGGCTCCGGCTCGTCCGGCTCCGGCTCGTCCGGATCGTCGTCCTCGTCCGACTCCTCCTCCTCGAAGGGCGACGGCGCAGGATCCGGCAGCACCACCAAGGCCGACTCGAAGCCCGCCTCCTCCTCCTCCTCGTCCTCCCCCGCGAAGTCGTCCGGCTCGAAGCCCTCCGGCGGGTCGGGCAGCTCCTCCTAGCGTCATCCCGCAGCTTCTGGTTGAGTCGACGGAGCCTCACACTCTCGTTCCACGCCCCGTCCCTCGACCGAAGGAGCACCTGTGAAGGGCTTCAAAGAGTTCATCCTGCGCGGCAATGTCATCGATCTGGCCGTCGCGGTCGTCATCGGTGCTGCGTTCACCGCCATCGTCACGTCGCTCGTGACCAACATCTTCAATCCGCTCATCGGCGCGCTGTTCAAGGCGCAGATGCTCGACGATGCCCTCAAGGTCGACATCCCGACTCTCGGCGGCGGCAAGCCGGCGACCCTGCTGTTCGGCGCGGTGATCGGCTCCGCGATCAACTTCCTGATCATCGCCGCGGTCGTCTACTTCTGCCTCGTCCTGCCGATCAACCACCTGCTGAAGACGGCGTTCGCCAAGCAGAAGGAGACGGAGGGCACCCCCACCGAGGTGCCGCCCACCGACGTCGAGCTGCTCAGCGAGATCCGCGACCTGCTGCGGGCGCAGAACACGTCGCTCGGCGACACGCACGGCTCGCACGCGGCCCCCGTCGACCCGCCGACCCCCACCGGCACGACGGGCGTGCCCGGCATCCCCTCCGCCTAGCCGCCTGCTGCTGCCGGCGCCGCTGGCCGGCGCCGGCGCCGCAACGAGAGGGCCGAAACGCACGCTCACGACAGTGGGACCGTGCGTTTCGGCCCTCTCGGCTTCGGGAGGAGAGCGACAGCCGCCCTCAGCCCCAGTGCGGCGGCTTGTCGGCCTTCAGGCGGGCGTCGTTGTCGTGCGTGTCGCGACGTCGGTCGATCGGGGCCGGGGTCGGGTCGCTCCCGGGCGCGGGCTCCGTGGTGACCCGGCGGCCGGGTCGGCGACGGCCGCGCGGGGGCTCCGCCGGGGTGGCGGAGGCGTGATCCTGCGCGTCGTCGACCATCGGCGAGCCTCTAGTGCGAGTTGACGTGCTGGCGCGCAGCGACGCCGGGGCCGGTCTGGATCGGCACCGGCTGCGTGTGCGACGCACCGAGCCCCAGGACGTCCGCGATGCGGGTCGCGACGGCGTCGGGGTCGGTGAACAGCTGGAACGCGTGCACCCGCACGTAGTGCCAGCCGAGCCGGCGCAGGATCTCGGGACGCAGCCGCAGCGACTCGCGGAGGCTCGACGCGACCAGGGTCGAGTCGGTCTCGATCGTCACGCAGACGCCGTCGTTGGCGCAGACCAGGCCGAGCTTGCCGCGGTGTCCGAGGGCGACGGGGATGCCCTTCGCCTCCAGCCTCCTGGCCAGGTCGACCAGCATGGGATCGCTGTCGTCGGGCACGTGCTCGGCGGTGGTCCGGACCTGGACCTCGCTCAGGATCTCCGAGAGCGCGACCGTGCCGTGGCCCATCCGGTCGGCGTCGATGTCGCTCGGCTGGAAGCAGGTCACGATCACCATGGACCGCCGGGCCCGGGTCATCGCGACCGCGAGCAGCCGCTCGCCGCCGGGCTGACCGAGCGAGCCGAAGTCGCTCAGCACGCGGCCGTGCGGGGTGCGGCCGTAGCCGATCGAGAAGATGACGTGGTCGCGGCTCTGGGCGACGCTCTGCTCGAGGGTCGCGACCATGAACGGCTCGCGGCGGTCGCCCACGACGAACTCGGTGAGGTCTTTGTGGCCGGAGACGGCGGTGAGCACAGCCTGCTGCACGCGCACGGCGTGCTTGGCGGAGGCGGTGATCACCATCAGCGACTCGGCCGGGCGCGTGCGGGCGTGCTCGAGCACCAGGGCAGTGACCCGGTCGACCTCGGCGTCGACGCTCTCGACGGCTCCGGACTCGGGATCGGGGATCGCCGTGCCGCCGGAGACGTAGTCGAGCGCGATGCTGCCGTGGCCGAGGAAGCTCCCCGCCCAGGGCAGCGACTCGATGCGGCCGCCGTAGAAGCGCCGGTTGACCAGCTCGGCCAGGTCTTCGCCGCCGGCCCGGTAGCTGCGCGTCAGGGCGAGCGTGGGCAGGATCGTGGAGAGGCGGGCGAGTGCCGACTCCTCGTGCAGTTCGGACAGTCGCGACTCGGCCGTGGCGACCGCGTCGAAGTCGGCGTCGTGGTGCTCCCCCTCGGCGTCGCCGGCCTCGGTCGTCACGGAGCGCGTCGGCCGGACGGGCGGCTGCTCGTCGACGAACGGCGCCACGGCGATGGAGAAGTCGGACGGCGTCTCGGTCACCGGGTCGCCGAACGCGACGGTCTGCCGGCCGCGCCGGATCGCACCGACGTTCTCGGCGAGGGTCGTCGCACCGGCGTCGACCAGGATGACGGTGTCGAACGGGACGGTGTCGGCGATCCTGTGCACCTCGTACGGCGACGCGATCCAGACCGGCGCGACGGAGCGCGAGAGGTGGGGCGCGGCATCCTGCAGGAGGCGGCTGCTCACCCGGTCGTGCCGCAGCAGCTGCTTGAGCTGCGCGGCCTCCTCGGGCCAGTCGACGAGGCCGAGCTTCCAGTTCTCGGCGAGCTGCCACCCGAGCGACTGGGCGGAGCCTGCTGCGTGCGCCTCGTCGACGAGGCGGAAGTCGGCCTCGAGGCGGTCGAGCATCGGCGTGTTGGCGCCGAGGAGCGCGCGGTCGGCCTCGAGGAGCGACTCGAGCGCCGAGCGCCACCAGGCGAGCTCGAGCTCGGCGGCGACCTGGGCCTCGGGGACGTGGCGGTTCGCGAGGTCGGTGATGAGCGGTGCGAGCTCCAGGTCGCGGAGCGTCGTCATCAGCTCGGTGCGCTCCTGGAGGTTGTTCAGCACGTCGCTCTCGGCGGCGAGCACCTGGAGCTTCTGCTGGAGCTCGTCGATGCCGATCTGCTCGAGGAGGTCGTCGCCGGTCAGGCCGAGCGGCCGGTCGAGCTGCGCCAGGTCGGCGGCCACGTGGGTGTAGAGCGAGAGGGCGTCGGTCACGCCGGTCGGCACCTCGGGCGGCGTGCCCGCCGCGACGTAGCGCTGCCAGAGGATCCGCTGCTGCTGCACGCGCTCGAGGGCCTCGTGGAGGTCGGGGACGTGCATGCCCGGACGGACGTACTCGCGGGCGAGCTTCTTCAGGCGGCGGCGGTTCGACCCGCTCATGTCGCCGTCGCGGCGCCCGGACGTCGCCTCGACGAGCTCGGTCACCGAGCGGTCGAAGACCACCGGCAGGAACTTGTCGAGGGTGTCGCGGACGTCGGCCAGCAGGCGCAGGTAGATGCCGAGCTCGTGGATGCTGACGAACGGCCGCATCCGTGTGGCGCCGACGACCTCGCCGGCCCGCTCGAGGAGGTGCGGCACGTCGCGGTGGTAGAGGTTCTTCGCGAGCTGGTGCGCCTGGCCCGCGGTGAGGCTGCCGCCGCCCTGACCGTCGTCGAAGCGGGCGCCGTACCAGGGCGAGTCGCCCGGGCCGTAGCGGAACTCGCCGAGGTTCGCCGCGCCGACCATGGTCTCGGCCACGCGGCCGCGGCCCTCGACCATGGACTCGACGCTGTGCCGGCTGAGCCTCGCGGTGGTCGCGGGAGCGGCGGGCAGCAGAGCGAGGCGCGCGAGCTCGGTCAGGCAGTCGAGCACCGAGACCCCGAGCGCAGGATCCCTCCGGCTCAGAGCGCCGCGGTAGTCCACGAGCACCCGGCGGAGCCGCACGAGCGCGTCGTCGACCTCGGCCATGCCGGGCTGCTTCGCCTTCTCGTTGCGGGCGATGGCCTTGATGACGTCGCGGCGGAGCGTGGCCGGCGACACGGCGACGCCGGGCAGGCCGATCTCGGTGAGACGCGCGGAGATGCCGCGGAGGGTCGCGCGCCGGGCGCTGACGACGAGCACGCGCTTGTTCTGGGCGACCAGGGTGCCGATGGTGTTGACGATGGTCTGGGTGCCGCCCGTGCCGGGGAGCGTCTTCACGACGACCGAGTTGCCCGCCGTGATCTGCGCCACGACGTTCTCCTGCTCGCCGTCGGCGTCGAGGAGGAGCGTGTCGGTCTCGGGGCTCCGCTCGTCTTGCGGGGTCGGCGAGACGGGGCGGTACGACGAGCGGATCTGCTGCAGCGAGGTCGGGTTGCCGGCCAGCGCGTCGAGCACCGGGTGGCTGAGCTCGCGGGCGTCTTCGACCATGTCGGCCGCGACATCGGCGAACGACGAGACCACGAGGCGCGGCTGGACGGTGAAGCCGTCGAGGTGCGCGGTGAGGCCGCGGAGGCGGTCGATCACCGGGTTGGGCGTGAACGAGCCCTCCCGGTCGGCGAGCGCGACGAAGGCCGACGCGTCGAGCACGATGCCGAACTGGTCGTGGAGAGCGTCGGCGAGGGCCGGGTTCAGGAAGGGGCTGCCGAGCAGCTTGACCTCGAAGTCGCGGCCGTGGCGCCGGATCGCGAGCGGGCGCAGGAGGAGCGGCGCGCGGAACGACTCGCCCGAGAAGGTCCAGTGGGCGACGCCGATGGCGAGGTGCACGGCGTCGATGCCGCGGACGGCCTGGAGCTCGAGCCCCTTGGCGGCGATCTCGCCGGCGGCGAGGCGGGCGGCGCGGAGCGCGAGGTCGTCGCGGATCAGGCTCGACAGCAGGGTCGTCTTGCCCGTGATGAACTGGGCGAGGCCGCCGGGGTGCGTGGTGCTCAGCTCGATCCGCGTGCGCGGGGCGTCGCGGAAGTGCAGGAGGGTCGAGGTGCCGCCGACGTGGGCCAGGCGGCTGCGCCACGACTCCCAGACCGGCTCGGCCACGTTGCCCACCTGGAGGCCCGGCTCACCGAGGCTCAGCGTGTGCGGTGCCGTGGTGTTGTCGGGCGCGCGGAACGGCACGTCGGACTCGTTCCCGTCGCCGTCGTCCTGATCTCTGTCCACTCGCCACACACATCGACCTTAAGGCGTCCGGCCGGGGAATTCCGACAGGACGAGCCCTTTTTCGACTCCCCACGGGCGACTCGCACCCCGCCCGCTCGTTTCCATATCGCTGACGGGGCTAATATGCGCATATAACCCGAGCCGTACTGTCACACCGACCAGGAGACTCACGCATGCCGTTCGAACAGAAGTACACCAGCGAGACGCGAGACGCCTCGCTGGCCCGAGTCCTCGAGCGGCGAGCGGCCGAGCCGGGCAACCGGAGCATCATCCGCGAGACGGCGGAGGAGTTCCAGGTCGGCGAGCAGTCGCTCCGGGGCTGGATCCGCGCGTGGGAGAAGGTCAACGCCCCCGAGGAGGAGGCTGCGACCGAGTCGGCACCCGCCTCTCCTCCGACCCCGCAGGCGGCGACGCCGCTCGCCGCGGTCCCCCAGACCGCTGCACAGGCCGCTTCCTCGCAGACCAGCGCCGCACCGACCGCTGCCGCGCCCGAGGCGCCGGCCAGACGCTCCCCCGGCCGGCCATCGGCCGCCGCCGCGAGCGAGGCCCGCGTCGCCGAGCTCGAGGCCGAGGTGGCCAAGCTCCGGCGCGACCGCGAGGCGCTGAAGAGCGCGCTCGGCGTCCTGCTCTCCGACTAGCACCTCGCAGACCGGCCAGGCCTTCACAGACCGGCTCCCTCCGACCAGCTTCCCTCTCCACCAGCGCTCGACCGACGACAGGACACCGAGATGGCAGCACGCGGCGGCAAGTACATCCTCACGAGGTCGGAGTCGGGCTCGTTCCACTTCACCCTGGTCGCGCAGAACGGCGAGGTGATCGCGACCTCCGAGAGCTACGCCACCAAGGGCGCGGCGCAGAACGGCATCGACGCGGTCCGCGGAGTGGCGGTCGACGCCGTCCTCGAAGACCAGACGCCTCACGACTGAGACGGGGCCGGCCGCACCGGCCGCCTCGACCGCACGGGCCGCCTCGACCGATCCGGAGGGCTCGGCGCGGAACCCTCGACATCGAGGGATCCTCACGCTGGGGCGGCCCGGGCGGCAGTACCGTCGGGGCATGCCCTCGCCCTACGAGCTCGTGCTGGGGCACCGCCTCGCCGATCTCCACCCGCGCCTCGCGGCGTACTTCGGCGAGATCCCTCCGGGCAGCGTCGGCCGCGGCTCCGGCACCTTCGACCGCGTCGGCACCCCGCGTCGCTGGCTGTGGCCCGCCCTCGCCGTGCTGGCGCGCGCCGGCGTCGCCTTCCCCGCCTGGGAGCACGACGTCCCCTTCACCGTGGAGAACCGGCCCGTCGTCGACTCCCGCGGCAGCACCGCCGTCTCGGCGAGGCGCACCTTCCTCTTCGGCAGGGGCGAGCGGACGATGATCGACGCCATCACGGCAGAGCCCGCGTCCGACGGCACCGGTGGCTCGGGCGGCTCGGGTGGCGCAGCCCTGCACCTTGTCGACCACCTCGGCACGGCCCGGAGGGTGACCACGCGGCTGCGGGCGTCGGTGATCGGCGGGGAGCTGCACCTGCACGGCGACCGGGTCGGGCTCCGCATCGGGCCGTGGCACGTCGAGATCCTGCGGCCCCTGTCGCCCACGGTCGAGCTCGTGGAGCGCTTCGACGACGAGGCCGGCCGCCAGCACGTGTCGGTCGAGCTCCGGCTGCCGGTCCTCGGCCGGATCTACGAGTACTCCGGGCACTTCGACTACGCCGTCCGCGCCGCGGACGCCTCGACCGACCGACCAGGGGGAACACCATGACCGACAGGATCGTGCTCGCCGGAGCCTCGGGCTTCATCGGCTCGCACCTCGCCGACGCATTCCGACGCGAGGGCGCCGACGTCGCGCTCATCGGCCGCACCGGGCCCGACGCCGCCTGGGGCGACACGAGCGCCATCACCCGGCTCGTCGACGGCGCCGACCTCGTGATCAACCTCGCGGGGAAGAGCGTGAACTGCCGCTACGGGGAGGGCGACCGGCAGGAGATCCTGCGCTCCAGGATCGAGACCACGCGCGAGCTCGCCACCGCCATCAGAGCCGCGGAGACGCCCCCGCCCCTGTGGCTGAACTCCTCCACCGCCACGATCTACCGGCACGCCGAGGACCGGCCGATGACCGAGTCGACCGGCGAGATCGGAACCGGCTTCTCGGTCTCGATCGCGACGACCTGGGAGGACGAGTTCTTCGCGGCCGACCTCCCGTCGACCCGTCGCGTGGCCCTGCGGATGGCGATCGTCCTCGGCGACGGCAGCGCCCTGGTGCCGCTGATGAACCTCGCTAGGGCGGGGCTCGGCGGCCCGCAGCTCGACGGCGCCTGGCCGTCGACACGCGCGCGACGCGAGGCCGGGACGTATCACGCGCCGGGCGCTCGGGGCGGGCGGCAGCGGTTCAGCTGGATCCACATCGACGACGTGCTCGGCAGCATCCGGTTCCTCCGCGAGCACGCCGAGATCGACGGTGTCGTGAACCTGTCCTCGCCGAACCCCAGCGACAACCGGACCATGATGCGCGATCTGCGGCGGGCGCTCGGCGTGCCGTTCGGCCTGCCGGCCTGGCGCTGGATGCTCGAGCTCGGCTCGGCGGCGATCCGGACCGAGGTGGAGCTCGTGCTGAAGAGCCGGTGGGTGGTGCCGGAGCGGCTGACGGAGGCGGGCTACCGCTTCGAGCACCCCTGGCTCGACGAGACGCTCAAGGAGATCGTGGCGGAGCGGCGGGCCCGGCCCTAGATCTCCGCGGGCGTGGGGCGGTCACCCTCGGACGAGCGCTCCGTGCTCAGGCGGCCGCCGACTCCACCGGCGCGGTGACGGCGAGCTCCCGCTGCACCGACAGGGCGAGCTCGCGCAGCAGCACGAGGTCGACGCTCTCCGCGCCGCGCGGGTGCGGGTCGGTGACGCAGAGGGCTCCGATGCGGACGCCGTCCGGCGTCTCGACCGGGTGACCGGCGTAGAAGCGCACGGCGGGGTGCGTGACGAAGCGGTCGTCGTGCCAGACGTCCGGGACGACGAACGGCGTGCCGCTCTTGATCGTCACGGCGCACATGGCGCCGCGGAGCGGCACCTCGACGGCCCCGACGCCCGAGAACGACTTGTTGTAGAGGCGGTCCTCGTCGACGATCGAGAAGGCGGCTCCCGCGGTCCCGAGCAGCAGGCGTGCCCGCTCGGTGATGTCGTCGAAGCGCTTCTCCGGAGGCGAGTCGAGGAGGCCGAGAGCCCGGATCGCCGCGAGGCGGATCTCGTCGCTCTGCGCGGGCTCGTCGATGCTCCGCGCGGCCCGGCGGTCGCCGACGTGGCGGTCGAGGAGCGGCGCGAGGAGCTCGGCGTGGCCCTCGGCCCAGCGGCGGAACTCGTCGGCGGCGAGGCCCGTCGCCGCGGGCGACGTGTGGCCGAGCTCGGCGTCGCTCGGGGCGGAGCGGGGCCGCTCCGGCGGCGCGACGAAGGTCGTGTGGGTGCGGGCGTCGCAGAACTCGCGGGTGATGGCGTCCAGTCGGGCGGCGTGACGGTCGACGAAGCTGCCCTCCTTGACAGAGAGGATGCGGATGGAGCTCGGCCGGTGGATCCCGACGATCAGGACCTCCGCATTGGGTGCGGCCCTGGCGTTCAGGACGTCGATGAGGTCGAACAGCCCCCGCCGCCAGCGCCGCTCGGAGGTCAGGCGGAGGGCGTCGCTCACCCCGAGCACCACGACGATCGCGTCGTACTCGGCGAGGCGCTCGGCGGGCAGGGCCGCGGCTGCCGTCTCGATCGTGATCGCAGGATCGGCGACCGCGTCGACGTCCGTGCCGCGCCCGGTGAGCGCGGAGAGCCGCTGGGCGAGCTGGCCCGGCAGTGCGAGCCCGTGGCTGCGGACACCCCAGCCGACGGCCGCGCCGTTGCCGAACACCAGGATCCGGTCGGGGTCGATGCCCGGCGCGTGGGCCCGGGGTGCGTCATCCGGCCGCGGCACGCCCCGGAGCCCTCCGACGGAGATCGGCTGGGTTCGCGCGAAGGGGACGAGGAGGTGACGCAGCAAGGAGGGCACGGGCTGAGTGTCCCGCTCGCCGTCACCGCCGGACAATCCCCCAAGGGGGAGTCCGCGGAAGGGATGACAGCGTTAAGGGGGACACGCGCCGGGGCGCCGGGGTGAGCGCAGATCGGAGGACGACGGACCGCCAACACAGGCGACGAAGTCTCAGTGGTCACGAAGAGGTAACGAGATGAGGGCCCGCCAAACCCCTTGCGGGGTCTGTGGCGAACACATCACATCGGGCAAACGCCCACTGAACGCGGCAACAACGTTCACCTGTNTGCCGGAATCGGCACCGCCGCCAACGCGGCCCCCTCCGTCCACCTCGCCGCCTCGTCGGCGAAGATCCCGGCGCCCGTCGCCGCGGTCCCCGAGATCTTCGGCGGTGACACCGGAGTCGCCCTCGACAGCAACTTCCTCGCCGCGCTGAAGAGCCTCGGCCTGACCCCCTCGACTGACGGCTCGGCGACGCTTGCCGACGGCACGATCAAGTTCCCCATCACGGGCGGCTCGGTCGTGTACTGGTCCCCCAAGGGCGACTACCGCCCCTACGTCCAGGGCCTCCTCGAGCACGACGGGTCGGGCCTGAACCTGACCGCCGGCTCCACCAAGG